>BLLU01000265.1 GCA_011959105.1 Lachnospiraceae bacterium
AACCCCTGTTTCCGCCGTGAGAGGGCGGCGTCTTGACCGCTTGACCAATCAGCCACAGTTGCCATTTTCGTGGCACTTGTTTACTATAATATATTTCCACGAAAATTGCAACCTTTTTTTTGTATTTTTGAAAAATTCTACAATTTCTTTCCTGATGGGAAATTTTCAATCTTTTTCCATTCGGTCATGTATCGGACCCAATTATCCGGCCCCACCCACCAAGTGGTAATAGGCTCTGGAAGTAATCCGATATACCACCACGTATCCGATGCAGAAGAGCAGATAAGCCAGCACCGCCACCTGCACCAGCATCCACAAATTGCTGAAGTTCAGCAGCAGCAGGCCCTTGTACAGGAACGGGAAAGCGAAAGCCAGATGGATTCCCGCCACGATCAGGGGCAGGAAAAACACGGTCAACACCTGGCTGTTGATGGTCTTTTTGACCTCTTTTTTGGTCATACCCACCTTTTGCAGAATCTCAAAGCGTCCCTGATCTTCGTATCCTTCCGAAATCTGTTTATAATACATAATCAAAGTGGTAGCAAATACAAACACAATGCTGAGCATAATTCCCAGAAAGAACAGACCGCCGTACATTTCGCTGTAGCCGTCCCGGTTCACCGCCATAGACTCCGCACGGCTGTACAGCGGATACCCTTCCTGTGCCAGTTGTCCCAGGCCGCCCTGGATTTCATAGAAGATGGTCCCCTGTTCCTCATCGTTGCAGTCCAGGTCAAACCCATAGATCCAGTCATACCGTAACGGAAAATTCCCGACAGCTTCTGCCTGTTCCTTCAGAGGGCGGATAAAGCCGGGCACATCCTCCACGACGAGGAACATGGAGGGAATAATCTGCATGGCATCCACGCCGTTGTCCACAAATTTTTTTATCCTTTTGACCTGCCATACCTGATCTGTGCCCGCAAGGCGCAGACTGTCCTGACGGAACCACAGCTTTGTAGTATACATCATCAGCTCTCCCGCCCCTAGAGTCTCCTGGGTTCCCATAAGACGGTTATAATCCTCCAGGGAGATCACAAAGACGCTCCACAACTCCTGTACAACCTCCTTATAATCAACATTGTTTACATCTTGGGGAAGAATATTGAGAATGCCGTCGCCCAGAAATATTTCCATGGAGACATAGGAGTACTCCAGCACATTGCCTGCAGCCTGCCCACGGACGGCCAGCACTTCTCCCACTGCTTCCCGGACCGGGCCGAAATTTTCCTCCTTCAGTTCTTCCCAGCTGCCTGCATAGTTGTCTATGAGAATGTTTCTGGGGTACCGGGAGCGCAGGCTGCTCTCCTGTCCTCCATACAGACACACCGTGGAGGCCAGCATGACCAGCACCATGGTGCACAGGATACAGATCGTCGCCAGTCCTGCTCCGTTTCTCTTCATGCGGTAGAGCATGGAAGAGACGGACACAAAATGATTGGTCTTGTAATAATAGCGCTTATTTTTCTGCAATATCCTGCAAAGGGCTACGGAACCTGCAATGAACAGCAGATAAGTGCCCCCGATCACCAACAACACGGCGCCGAAAAACACCAGCATGGCCTCTACGGGATGTTTGATGGTGACTGCCAGAAAGTAGGCAAATCCCAGCAGGGCCGCTCCGACCAGCGCCATGGGCCAGTTGGCCTTAGGCGGACGCTCCCCCACATTTTCACTGCGCAATAGCTGTATCGGATCTGTCACCCGGACCTGACACAATGTCACTGCCAGAATCAGACCGAAAATAATCAGATACCAGACCACTGTGTTGGTCACATTGGAGGGGATGATCCGCATGGTATAGTCCACATCCGCCCGCAGAAGAAAGTTCATCAGCAATTCCGCCAGCTTGGAAAACAGAATCCCCAGCCCCAGGCCGGAGGTCAGACTGATGCAAGTCACCATCAGGCTCTCCCAGATCATGATCCAGGAGAGATTGCTCTTGTTCATACCCAGGACGCTGTACAGCCCAAATTCCTTCTTTCGTCTGCGGATCAGAAAAGAATGGGTGTAGAACAAAAAACCGATGGAAAACACGCCGATCACCGCACGTCCAAGCATCATGAAAAACACAATGACGGAACCGCCCCGCACTGTGGTCATCATGGAACTGGTATACAGATAACTCACAATATAGAACATTATAATCATACCTGTAGCAGTGAGCAGATAGGGAATGTAAAGTTCTTTATTTTTTCGTATACCTGACCAGGCCAGGCGGGGATAAAAACCCATTTTCATGCTTCTCCCTCCTCTCCAGCGCAGGCCTGCGTCGCCCGGGGCTGCTGGTCTGTATGACCGTTCTGGACCTCCAGGCGGCCCGGCTGTGTGGCCAGCAGTGTCAGGGTATCCGATATCTTCTGGTATAGCTGCTCATTGGTGCTGCTGCCCCGATAGATCTGGTGGAACACCTCGCCGTCCCGTATGAAGAGCACCCGTCCCGCATGACTGGCTGCCTTGACAGAATGGGTTACCATCAGAATGGTCTGCCCGCTCCGATTGATTCCGGCAAAGAGGCGCAGCAGTTCATCCGTGGCCCGGGAGTCCAGCGCTCCTGTAGGCTCGTCGGCCAGCACCAGCTTGGGGCCTGTTATCAAAGCCCTGGCCACCGCCGCTCTCTGTTTCTGTCCGCCGGATACCTCATAGGGATATTTTTTCAGTAACTGTGTGATACCAAGCTGCTCCGCAATGGGCTGCAGCCGCACCCGCATCTCGTCGTGACGTTTCCCCGCCAGTACCAGAGGCAGATAGATATTGTCCTCCAGGGTAAAGGTGTCCAACAGGTTAAAGTCCTGGAACACAAATCCCAGATTGTCCCGCCGAAATGCCGCCACTGCGGATTCTTTGATCCGTCCCAGATCCTGGCCTCCCAGGATCACGCTGCCCCCGGTGGGCTTATCCAGCGCCGCCAGAATATTCAGCAGGGTGGTTTTACCGGAGCCCGACTCTCCCATAATGGCCACGTATTCCCCCTGCTCCACACTGAAAGAAACATTTCTAAGCGCCTCCACCCGATTGCTGCCCAGACGGGTGGTATAGGTCTTTCTCACTTCTCTGACTTCCAATATGCTCATATATACCTCCTGAAAAATATGCCGCATCCGCGCGGCGCCTGCAGGCCGTCGGCCCGACAGTCCCTCCGGGATCAGCGGCAATCCTCTGTTGATGGGTATATTATAGAAAAAGAGGAAAATGAACGCCATCGAATCGACTTACATTTCCCCCCTGAAACCTTACAGTTTTGTCACAAATTCCTACTCCACCTCCAGCACTTCCCGCCCCAGGCCGATGCGGATCAGGGTCCCCTCTCCGGGCGCCGACTCCGCAGTGATGGTATGTTTCAGTCGGCCGCAGATCTGTCTGCACAGATACAGGCCAAGGCCCGTGGCTTTCCTGTCACTGCGTCCGTTATATCCCGTATATCCTTTCTCGAATATCCGGGGCAGATCCTCCGGAGCGATGCCAATACCGGTATCCCGGATGCACAGCGTGCAGGGCGGTTCCAGACAGATGCTGACGCTTCCCTCCCGGGTATATTTCAAGGCGTTGGAAAGCACCTGCTCCACCACAAAAGCCAGCCACTTTTCATCCGTCAGCACCTGACAATTCATATTGTGGTAGTCCAGTACCAGATGCCTGCGGATAAACTGTCCCGCGTATTTCCTGATACATCCGTGCAATAGACGGTCCAGGTCCACCTGGGTAAACACATAGTCCGTATCCCTGCTGCCCAGCCGCAGATAGGTGAGAACCATATCCACATATTGCTCGATACGCTGCAGTTCCTCGCTGAGTCTGCGGGAATCCTCCGTGTCCTGTTGCTGCAGTATCAGGCCCATGGCAGCGATGGGGGTCTTGATCTGATGAACCCATGTGGTATAGTAGTCCACGGTATCCTGATGGCGCATCTGCATAATGTCCTGCCTCCGTCTCTGTTCCAGCAGCAGGCGCCTCACCATCTCCTGGTATATATGGCTCTCCCAGTCCCCTTTTTCCAGGCGTTTTTTTTCCCGGCCTTCCAATATCTCCTGCAGCAATTCCCAGGCACAGTCCTCCTGGATCGTCTTCTGTCCGTTCCCGGCAGCTTTCTTCCCGGGCAGGAATTCCTGTTCCAGGTCCAGTCCCACGGCTTCCAATATCTTCTGCAGAGAAACATACCGGCGGTAAGTCCGATAGCCCCCGATCCCCATACTGGCCAGTCCGACCGCAGCGCAGAGCAGCAGCGGGTACAGCATCGCCGCCGGGGGCAGCCGGTACAGGCTCATTACTGCCACAAAGATAATCAAAAACAGCAGATCGGTCAAAATCTGCCTTTTCTGCTGTCTCATATAGATCCTTATAAAATGTCCCATATTTCTATCCCCATGTCCGTATGCATGTTTTCATTCCTATCCGCTGACCATGTATCCCAAGCCGAATTTTGTGGCAATGAAATCCTCCAAACCCGCGGCTTCCAGCTTCTTGCGCAGGCGGTTCACATTCACCGTCAGCGTGTTGTCATCCACAAAGCTGTCCATCTCCCACAGCTTCTCCATCAGCCGCTCCCGGCTCACCACCTGACCCTTGCTCTCCAGCAGGGACAGCAGGATGCGGTACTCATTCTTGCTCAATGGAATCTGCTCTCCCCGGTAAGTCAGGGTGTTGTCCCCGGTGTTGAGCAGCGCTCCCCGATGCTCCAGCACCGGCAGCGTACCCCCAAAATCATAGGTCCTGCGCAGCAGAGCCTGGATCTTGGAAATCAACACCTCCATGTCAAAGGGCTTGGCAATAAAATCATCCCCGCCCATGTTCATGGCCATGACAATGTTCATATTGTCGGAAGCGGAAGACAAAAAGACAATGGGCACCTTGGATACCCGGCGAATCTCACTGCACCAGTAATAGCCATTATAAAAAGGCAACATGATATCCAGCAGCACCAAATGGGGAGAGACGGCGGCGAATTCCTGCATCACCTTATGAAAATCCGAAATGAGATGAGGTTCCATATCCCAGCTGGAGATCTGCCGGGACAGAGACTCGGCGATCCCCTCATCATCCTCCACAATCAAGATTTTATACATATGCGCCTCCCGGCCTCCTATCCCGCAAACTGGCTGTTGTAGAGATCCCTGTAAAAGCCTCCCCGGGCCAGCAGGCTCTCATGACTGCCCTGTTCGATAATATTGCCGTCTTTCATAACCAGAATCACATCCGCCTCCCGGATGGTGGACAGCCTGTGGGCCACGATAAAGCTGGTCCTTCCCTCCATCATGCGGGCAAAGGCTTTCTGAATCCGTATTTCGGTGCGGGTATCTATGGAAGAGGTGGCTTCGTCCAAAATCAACATTGGCGGCAGACACAGCATCACCCTGGCGATGCACAGAAGCTGTTTCTGTCCCTGGGAAAGACTGCCTCCGTCCTCGGTGATCACCGTGTGATACCCCTCCGGCAGCCGCTTGATAAAGCTGTGGGCATGGGCCGCCCTGGCCGCCTCCACCACCTCTTCTTCCGTGGCCTGGGGTTTGCCCATACGGATGTTGTCCAGAATCGTTCCGGCCCGCAGCCAGGTATCCTGCAGTACCATGCCGTAGCTGGTGCGCAGGCTTCCTCTGGTCAGATCCCGGATATCCGTGCCGTCCACCCGGATGCATCCCTGGTCCACGTCATAGAACCGCATCAACAGATTGATCACTGTGGTCTTACCGCAGCCCGTAGGACCTATAATGGCCACCCGCTGGCCCGGCTCCACCTGCAGATTGAAATCCTGAATCAGCTTTTTATCGGGCACATACTGAAAATGCACATGCTCCAGCTGCACATTGCCCCGGGCATCGGTCAGTACTGCCGCATTTTCCCCATCCGGCGTCTGGGCCTTCTCCTCAATGAGTTGGAAGATCCGGGCGGCGCAGGCAATGGCGTTCTGCAGTTCCGTGATCACACCGGAGATCTCATTAAAGGGCTTGGTATATTGGTTGGCATAGCTTAGGAAACAGGACAATCTGCCCACGGTGATCCCTCCCCGGATCGCCACCAGAGCGCCGAAGATACCTACGCCCGCATACACCAGGCTGTTGACAAAGCGGGTACAGGGATTGGTCAGGGAGGAGTAAAAAATTGCTTTCAGGGAACATTTCTCCAGTCTGCCGTTGATCTCCCGGAATTGCTCCGTCACCGCCGACTCCCGGGAAAAGGTCTTTACGATCTTCTGGCTGCCCACCATCTCCTCAATCAGCCCCGTCTGCTCTCCCCTGGTCTCGGACTGCTCTTTAAACATGGTGTAAGTCCTGGTAGCAATGAATTTTGCCACCAGAAAGGACACCGGAGTGATACAGATTACCACCAGGGCGATGGGTATATTGGTAACCAGCATGAACACCAGCGTTCCCACGATGGTCAGCCCTCCGGTGAACAGCTGGGTGAAGCCCATCAGCAGGCCGTCCGCAAAGGTGTCCACATCCGCGATAACCCGGCTCACAATATCTCCGTAGGACTTGGCGTCCAGATATTTCAATGGCAGATTCTCCAGCTTGTGAAACGCGTCCTGCCGGATGTCCTGAATTACATGATAAGTGATATAATTGTTGGCGGTATTCATGACCCACTGCGCCACGGCGGTGAGCGCCATGGCGATGGCAATCCTGCCCAGGATCACCAGGATCCCCGGCATATCCACCAGCCCCTGATCCACGATCAGATCCACCGCATCCCCCGTTAGAATGGGAACATACAGCGTCAGCGCCACAATCACCGCCGCCAGCACCAGAGACATCCCCACCAGCAGTCTGTATTTCTTTATATAATGCAATACCTTTTTAATAGTCTCCATCTGCCCCGCGTGTCTTTGTTTGCTCTCCGTCATATCTGTCCAATCCTCTTTTCCTGTAAAATACTTCCGAACTTACTTAAAATATAATGCCATATTTACATCGGTTCCGCAAGCCCCTTATGGAGCAGATGACGGCGTTATGCTGATCGCCTCGCTGCGCTCCATCTGCTCCAGCACTTTCTCATAGTACTGCCGCTGATATTGCAGCCGCTGGGCAATCATCTGTCCGGCAGTCTCCGTGCCGGACTTTTCCCCCAGCCGCCAGCGAATCCAGTCCAACTTCTCCCGAAGCCACTTGCGCTTATCCTCGATCTTCAGGTTGCGGAAATCCGCGTACTCCATGGCATCGTAGATGCGATAGGCGTCAAAACGGTCCACATCGTCCGCATCCCCGATGCTCAGGGCAAAAGCAGTGTTCTCTCCCGGAAAATCCGCCTTTCCGTCCACATGGATCGCGATACCGTAACAGATCTCCTGCACCCGCTTCGGCCCCAAATCAAGCTGTTCCAGAAAAGGCCGGACCAGCCGGGCCGACATGCGCCCATGCTCCCCCCAGCCATCCTTTTCCCTAAAGGGCAGACTGTAACCCACATCGTGCAAAAGACCGCCGATCACCAGCCCTTCCTGGTCCAAGCCCTCCCTGCGGGCGATCTCCCCGGCGGCATGGGCCACCCGGTAGGAATGCTGCAGGCGGTACTCCCCATCCGCCGGATGCTCCCTGAAAAAAGCGCAGTCCGCGAACCGCTCCCTCAAAAAGGCTTCTGTTTTCTGTATATTGGTCATGGTTTGTCTCCTTTTGCAGTCATGATTTTATACAGTATATCAGCTGCTTGAAAATAATGCAATTTCTTTTCATGCTGCCTTGCGAAAAATCCACCCTGGCTTTTAGTGGTTTACCTTGCGTTTTTCTTCCCTTCTGGTAAAATAGAATTGCCTGAGTCCGGGCAGAATTTCAGCAAAATCCCACAAAATCTCATAGAAAAGAGGTTCTCCCATGAAAATACTACTGGTGGCTGTCAACGCCAAATACATCCATTCCAATCCCGCAGTCCACTCCCTGAAAGCCTGCGCGGGCGAATATGAAGACTGCGTGGAAATCGCGGAATATACCATCAACCAGCAGCCATCCTACATTATGCGGGAAATCTATAGAAGGAGGCCCGATGTAATTGCCTTCTCCTGCTATATCTGGAACCGCGGCATAATGGACGCGGTTCTCCCCGATCTGCATAAACTGCTGCCTCATGCGGACTTCTGGGCCGGCGGCCCGGAAGTTTCCCATGACGCCGCCGGAGCCATAGGCAGATGGCGCCTGCGGGGCGTGATCACCGGGCCCGGGGAAACGGCTTTTGCCCGTATGGCGGCGGCCTATGGAACGGGAACCGCCGAAGAACTGCCCGCCGTCCTTGACGGGAACCGAATGCGTCCGAAACTGGACCAGCTGCCCTTCTGGTACAAAAATATGGAAGATTTTGCGTACCGCATTATCTATTATGAGAGCAGCCGGGGATGCCCATTCTCCTGCAGCTACTGTCTCTCCTCCATCGACCGGTCCATGGACTTCCGTTCTGTAGACCAGGTTTGCCGGGAACTGGATTTCTTTTTAGAAAAGAAGGTGCCTCAGGTAAAATTTGTAGACCGTACCTTTAACTGCCGGAAAGAGCATGCCCTGCCCATCCTGCGGCATATTCTGGCGCATGATAACGGCGAAACCAACTTCCACTTCGAAATCGCCGCAGATCTTTTGGACGAAGATTACTTCGCAGTGATGGAAAAACTGCGCCCCGGCGCCGTGCAGCTTGAAATCGGCGTACAGTCAACCTGTCCGGAAACCATTGCGGAAATACACCGCCGCATGGATTTTCATAAAGTGGCCTCCGTTGTCCGGCGCATCTCTTCCTGGAGAAATATTCATATCCATTTGGACCTGATCGCGGGACTGCCCTTTGAGGATCTGCAGCGGTTTCGGATTTCCTTTGACGATGTGTACAGCCTCCGCCCCCAGCAGCTTCAGCTTGGCTTTTTAAAAGTGCTGAAGGGATCGGACATGGAACGGCTGGCTCCCGGGTATGACCTGATATATGCCGACCAGCCTCCCTATGAGGTGCTGTCCACCCGCTGGCTTTCCTATGAGGATCTCTGTCGGCTGAAACAGATTGAGGAGACGGTGGAGTTGTACTACAACAGCGGCCAGTTTGCCCATACCCTGGAATTCATGCTGTCCCGCTTCCATGGCCCCTATGCCATGTATGAAAGTCTTGCGGCATGGTTTGACAGACATGCGTTGTTCGGAGTGCAGTCCTCCCGCATACGGAAATATGAGATTCTACTGGAGTGGGGAATTGCCTGCATCCTCGGAGAGCCGCAGACACCGCCGTTGTCGGGGCAGACTGGCACAGGCGGGCAGATACGCTCCGACGTGCCGTCTATAAAGGATGAAGCGGACAGTCAGATCTCCCGATTGAAAGAAGTCCTTCTCTACGATCTGTATCTGCGCGAGCATATGAAGAACCGCCCCGCCTTCGCCCCCTCTCAGGAGCCCTGGAAAGAAGTCATTCATGACGCGCTGCACCGGGAGTCTTTGGAACATACAAGATTCCCGGAACTGGCGGACTGCAATTACCGGGAACTGACCAAGAGACTGCATGGGGAAGTGTTTACTCACATCTTTGATGAACCCACGCTTGTGTTGTTCGGATATGAGCGGCGCGATCCGCTGACCAACAATGGAATCACGGCAGCGGAATCCCTGGCCGGCAGCATACCAGACTCTGCTACCCCAGGTGCTCTCCCCAGATCTGCACCAGCTTTTCCAGAGAAAAAGCGGCGTTAGCCGGACTGGTGGAAGGCAGTTCCACCACCAGATGCCCATAGGCCTCCGGCTGGTATGCTTTGAAATATTTTGCCGCAGTCCTGCCGTTTACCAGTATCTTTTCTATCCGGGACGCCTCCATGACAGCCCGAAGATCCGCCGCTTTCACATTGCGGATACTGCTGTCGCTGGAACCCCGGATCTGGCAACTTTCAATCACATCATACACCGCCAGGCCATGGCGCAGAAGCAGGGCCTTTTTCTCCGGGATATCCCTGGGCACCGGCTCCCCGTAAACCGCTGCCAGCATGGGCCAGAAGCGGTTCCTGGCGTGCCCGTAATAAAAACCTTGCTCTCTGGATTTCACGGAGGGCAGGCTGCCCAGTATCAAAATCCGGGAATCTTTGTCATATACCGGCGCAAAGGGCTGCACCACCTGTTCATACTCTGCCATATCGGTCTCCTCACCTGTTTTTACAGTTTCCCAAGCCGTTTCATTTCCCCTCTTCAAGAGAAATAAACTCCAATTCCCGGGCCGCCTGCTCTCTGGAATCATACAGCCTCACCTGTGGATAATCTCTCAGGCGTTGCCGCCATACAGCGCCATTTGCTATAAATTCCGGGCCGCTCTCTGCTATGAGACGGCATTTCCCCTCCTTAAAAAAGCAGACCGGCCCCTCTCCCTCCGGATCCGTCCCCTGACCCACAGTTCCAAAAAATCCTCCCTGACCGTCCACCGCGAAAATATCTACTCTGGGCACGGCATAAAAAGGTATTTCCACCTCCATATCTTCAAAGAGAAAGTAAATTCCATATTCCTTCCCCCAGCGGTCATACGCAGGGCCCCTCTCCCGCAGAGGCATGGTATAGACAGTGGTCCCCGCCGGGATCACCTCCGCATCCCGGACATAGACGGAGACCACCTCTCCTTCGGTGCAGTCCAAATACAATTTTTTCATAATATCCCCCGCCTATGGGCCTCCTCCAGAAGCCGGGGCTGTATCTCGGGATAAGTCCACTCCTCGGGCAGTTCCTTCGTCAGCAGAATTTTTTCAATCTCGCTGTGCAGTTCCGGCTCAAAGGTTTCAATTTGGGCATAGTACAGCATTCCGAAACTCTCTTCCGTCCCGCATATCCCAGAACGGCCAGTACATGGTTCTGAACACAAAGATATGGCATCCGATTCCTCCTGCCCGTCAGAACCATCCGTGGCCGCTACCGAATACACGCACACAGGCAGCAGGGTGTAGCGGACCGCTCCCGTCTCCTCATACAGTTCCCGCCTGGCGGTATCGTCAATCTTCTCCCCCGGCTCCCGATGTCCTCCCGGAACTTCATAGGTCTTCCTGTCCCGATGTTTACAGAACACCCATTGATCCCCTGCCCTTGCGATAATCACTGCATATTTCAACAGATGATCCTCCACTTCTTCATAGAATTGTACTTTCGTCATGCCTGTAATTTCTGTCCTTTCCGTACTTAATATTCTTCCTGTCCCGCCATTGGCCTCCCTTGTATGCCTCTGCCAGTTTCTTTATCCAAATCCGCACAGCCTCCTGCTTACATTGTAATACACCCCCCGGACATCCCTCATGAAGCGGAATACACCAGATTCTTCCGTCCCTTATCAGAACCGAAATACCATCCCCACCACCGCTGCAGCCAGCAGCCACACCGCCGGATGCAGCTTTCGGAAAAGCCTGATCCGCATCAGTCCGAACACCGCCACGCACAGGATCAAAGGCCCTGTGTGCAATGCGCCTTCCTCCGTCACCAGCACCACTTTGAAAAGCCCCCATACAGCGGCGGCGATCAGAGCCGTCACCGCCGGACGCACCCCGGCAAACACCGCTTTCACCATGGGTTTCTCGCTGAAATTGGTGAGAAATCTGGCAATGAGAATCATGATTATGACACTGGGCAGTACCAGCGCCAGGGTTGCCGTCAGCCCGCCCGGTATTCCCGCCCCCTGATAACCCGCATAGGTAGCCATATTCACTCCCAGGGGGCCCGGCGTGCTTTCCGACACCGCCACCATATCGGTCAGGTCCTCCAGGGCGTACCAGTCATATTTTTCCGCCAGGTCCATCAGAAAAGGCAAGGTGGCGGGGCCTCCTCCCACCGCAAACAGACCGATCTTGAAAAACTCCCAGAAAAGAAGAAGAAACGTCATTGCTGAAGCCCTCCTTTTTCCCTGCGCTTCTTCCTCAGAAGTTCCGATGCTCCGCCGAAAAGCCCTGCCAGCGCCACGATGGCGATGGTGGGAACAGGGGTAAACAGGGCCAACACCAGAGACATGGCACAGACCGTCACACACACCAGATTCACCAGGCTTTTTCTGGCCATGGTTATAACCGTATTCAGCATCAGCGCACAGACCACCCCCTTAATCCCCATCATCGCATGTTGAAACCAGATGTTATCCACCAGCGTCTGAAAAAAAGAAGCGATCAGAGTGATCAAAGCCAGCGACGGAGAGATCATGCCCAGCGTGGCGGCAATCCCGCCCGCTATCCCCTCCCTCTTATATCCCACAAAAGTAGCAGTATTTACAGCTATAACGCCGGGCGTACACTGCCCGATGGCATAGCAGTCCAGCAGTTCCTCTTCACTGATCCATTTCTTTTTCCGTACCAATTCATGCTTCAGCATGGGCAGCATGGTAAGGCCGCCGCCAAATGTCAGTCCCCCGATTCGGAAAAAAGTCAAATACAGTTCCCCCAAGGCTCTTACATCCATACTTCCTTTATCCCCCTATACCTCCCATAGCCCGGAATGCTCCGGGTCTCTAACGAACCAGGCTTTTCCCCATCCAGATATCCGGCTTGCCCAACCCGTTGGCATCCGGAATCACGCCGATGATCTGATATCCCAGCTTTTGGTAAAATGTAAAAGGATGATTTTTCAGGTTTCGGATATTCCGAATTTTAGCAAAGGTATCTTCAAACAAATTGCCCTCTGACAGCGTAGTACTCCCGTCCTCATCGTCACTACCCAAGTACAGGGTCAGGCAGCCCTTTTCTTTCAGCCACCTTTCCAGTTCCCGCACCAGGGCACTGCCCACTCCCTGGGAGCGGCAGGATTCCTCCACTGCCAGCGGGTGCAGTTCCCAGGCCGTCAGGTCATACCGGGGAGCAGCACCCGCCAGGCCCGCCAGCCGGCCGGCCAGAACCGCGCCCAGAGCCAATTTTCCCTCCTCCAACATCTCCTGTACTTCTTCCTCCGCGCAATCCCCGTAACAATGAGGGAAAGCCTGCCGCAGAATCCCGGCCGCCTGCTGTAAATAAGTTTTTTGTGTACCGTCCAGTAAAATGAATTCCATGTCTATGTTCCTTTCTCCAAAGTCTGTAGTAACTCTTTTGGGTACCTGTTAAATCCGGCGGCGTTCCGATCCGCCGATGGTAAAGGATATTTCTCCCCGGTCTCAGCCCCCTTCCGTCTCATAAGCTGTATAAGAATGGTCAAAATGATACCCCAGCTTTTCGGCCAGCGCCACCGACCAGAGATTGTGGGCATCCCAACTGGGATACAGACTGCGGGAACAACATTCCAGAATCAGCCGGGCACCGCAGACATAGGCCAGCCCTCTTCTGCGCTGATCCTCTCTGGTGTCGATCTCTACTTCTATTCCGCCCCTGTAACTGGAATAAGAAGAGGCTCCCGCCACCAGTTCCTCTCCCTTTAAAATCACTGCGCCAAGGCCCCATTCCTGAAATCTCTCATAGCTGCCATACTGAGCCACCAGATCCCGGCTCCAGGAATTTTCCAGGCACTTTCGGTAAAGTTCCCCGTCAATCAGATTCAGGCTGTACTCGTGAGAAAGACCTGCCACTGCCCGCCGCAGCCTGTTCGGATCCCAGACCCCGGGCTCCTTTTTGATGGCGTAGCGGGTCACTCGGCGCACGCTGTGACCATAGGCCCGGCGAATTGCGCTCTCCCAAGTCATGCCTGAAGATTCTTCCCCGCATATCTCCTTTCGTTCCTGGGGAATCGTGATCCCCCCGGCTGAGTCTCGGAACTTCTGCAGGCCCAGGGCCTCCTGGGACGAATCTTCAAAAGAATCCCTCGCAACCATAATCCAAAAATTTTTGCCACAGCCCTTTGGCTTATGAACTGCCAGATCCACATTCGGTTCCCCTGCCAAAAAGCAGAAGTCTCCCAGCACCGCCTTGGCGGAACGGGGAGCGGCAGAACCGTCCCCCACAACATAAATCTCTCCCATAATGCCCTGCAGACAGGAATCAATCATGGTCTCCCCCCAGCCCGCGAATAAAGGCTCCGCCTCCCGGGGATTCTTCGGTTTGTATATATATCCCATATGCTCCATCCTTCCAGACAAAAAGCCATCACAATGCAAGCCCATTTCAGCCAATGCATCTTCCTCCATACGCCGTCGCACACAGGCGGCCCGAGTTTTTTCTAAATCCACATCCTTTGCTGTGCTACAGCATATGCCTCACCGATTTTTTCCGCATAATATCCGTGAGAATTCCATTCAGCGGTATGGAAAATATAATTCAGTATAGCATATCGCCCCACGTCCGTAAAGTCGCCAGTTCCCTGTACAGACGTAATCCTGTGCTGTAGGGATATTTTTGTCATACTGATCCTTTCAGCAGCGCTTTCTGAAAGCCGGATACCCCCTGCTCCTTCTTTTGATAATGCCAAAGGAAAGTTGATACCAAACACATATTGGACTGAAGGATTTGTACAAGCTATTTTATATATTGAAGCTGAATTAGACTTTTTGCATATGCGACATAAATATCGGGAAGAAAAACACCCGTGAATATTTAACCCACCGACAAAACCATTCCATTAACTATGAATGGCTTAATATATTAAACTTTTGAATATCTAATAATAGGGATAATGAACCTCGTCATTATAAGCAAGAAGTAAGGAAGTAGACTTACCCGAAAGATTTAGAGAAATTCACCAATTCACAATGCTTTATGAATTATTCACCCAGCAGGCTTGGAATACTAGATTCCAAGACACCATATTTTCGAGTTCTTTGTCAGACATGATTCATTTGGTCTTGGTTCAAGAAGGTGTGCAAAATATTTCTGTGAATTCAGACCATTTGATTTAGTGGTCTCGAGCAAGGCATATATGGCATTGACTCTGTCTAGAATTCTCACTTAAGTTGTCCAAAATTTGCAGTATCCGTATTCAAGATAAATAATGTCGTAGCCAAAGATACCCTATAGTTTGTAACACTTCCCGGCATCTATTTTCTAACTCCCTTTTCGGAAAAGTGTTTTAAGTATATTTATAGAAAAGCACATAATCTGCAACAGCGTAACAGCTCTATAAACTGATATTTATTCATATGACAAAATGTGTGTAATCTCATTTGGTATATTTTCTAATGAAGTTTTCAAAAATTTAGGTACAAGATCAATATATTTCAGTTTTTCCATGGGGATCCAATACAAATGTTCATGATTTTGATCTGTACTGACACCACTGACTATCTTTATGTCTGCTTCTTTCATTAAATAGAAAAAACAATTTCCCGATGAGAAACACTGTCAACGCTGAAAAAACGCTCCTCAATAAATACTAATCTGTCAATTTCAAAATGATAACTCGTTTCCTCATAGCATTCCCTAATAACCGCACTTTCCGAAGTTTCATTTTCCTGTATTCCTCCGCCAACAGTATAAAAACAATGATGATGATCACTCTTTACAAGCAGAACACAATCATTTTTAAAGATCAAAGCCGCCGACCGCAAGGAAAATTTCATATTGCAGGTCTCATATCCGATATCCCTATATACTCCTTTACAAATTCTAGATCTATATACTTAATCATGAATCTTTACTGTCATTTTGAATGCATATTTATAAGTCATTTTCTAATAGACACACAATTCCGAAAAGGGAGTAACACTGCTATCGGCACCATATTCCCGGTTATAAAACATGGAGCCAATAACAGTGCTACTGTGAGAACCTGCGTTTTATACAGATATAAGTTCATACTCTTTCATACCGAATCCCAGTTCCGCCGCTGCGTCAATGGTATGGGTACCATGCCGGGACTCTACCCTCTGAAGGAAATGGTCTCTTCCCGGGTCCTTAGACTGATAAATCAAATCCATGCACGCCTGGTCCAACGCCACCGAATCCAGAGAGGATAGAATTCCGATGTCTTTCATGCAGGGATCCTCTGCCACGGCGCAGCAGTCGCAGTCCACGGACAGATTGCACATCATATTGACAAAAGCAGTATTTCCCCTGAAGTATTCCATCACGCTTCCGGCGGCGTCCGCCATGGCCTCGCAGAACACATCCTGTTCTGCCACATTGTCCCATACCACGGTCTGGTCACCGGTCTTACCGCCGGAGTGAATCAGACATTTCCCTTTGGTGGAGGCACAGCCGATGGAAAGCTGTTTCAGGGCTCCGCCAAAGCCACCCATGGGATGTCCCTTAAAATGAGACAGCACCAGCATGGAATCATAGTTTGCCATATTTTTGCCCACAAAGTTCTCACGCAGCACCTTGCCGCCGGGGATGGGCAGTACCAGGTCCGGACCCTCTCCATCCATCAAATCCACCTGGAAATACCTGCTCCACCCGTGCTCCATCATCAGCATTTTATGTTTCTCCGTGGAATTTCTGGCCCCGTCATAGGCGGTGTTGCATTCCACAATGGTTCCCTTTACCGCCTCCACCATGGGCTGCATAAACTGGGGCCGCAGATAGTTCTGATTGCCCTTCTCGCCGGAATGTACTTTTACCGCCACCTTGCCCGGCAATTCCTTTCCCAGCACTTCATACATCCTAATGACCGCTTGCGGCGTAATTTCTTTTGTGAAATAGACCTTTGCCTTTTCCATATGCTTCTCCTCTCTCTTGCCGGCAGCATCGTTCCTCCTGCATGCCCAAAACTCCTGCGCTCTAAAAGCATGGGCAGACAATCCCCATTCCTGAAAAAGAGGTTATGCGCCCGGATCCTGTGGCAGCAGCAGAAAGTATACTTGACATCTGCCCTTGCAGTTTATAAAATTGCTCTAAGGATAGTATACAGCTTAAAGTTCACTTTAAGTCAAGACTTTTTTCTTGTCTTATACTACTATCGGGAAAAATCGGTATTTACCAAGGACTATATATTTCAGACCTTTCGGTACAGCACAGAATGCAAAGGAGGAAACTATGCTATTTACTGTGGGAGAAATGGCGAGGGAACTGGGAATTCCGGCCTCCACGCTCAGATATTACGATCAGGAAGGACTGCTGCCTTTTGTAAAGCGCTCCGGCAGCGGGATGCGCATATTCACGGACGCCGATTATGAGACCTTGATGGTCATCGGTTACTTGAAAAAATCCGGACTGTCCATAAAGGAAATCAAATCTTTCATCTCCATGGCCGCACAGGGGGACGCCTCCATCAAAGACCGCCTGGCTCTGTTCCGGGGACGGCGTACCGCCGTCCAGAAACAGATCCGGGAATTGCAGGAGACTCTTTCTCTGCTGGAATATAAATGCTGGTACTATGAGACTGCCCAAAAAGCCGGCACAGAAAACGCCGTCCGAACCCTTTCCCCGGAGAACATTCCCCAGGAATACAGAGACGTCAGATGCCGTCTGAATATGACTCACAGCAAGGAGCAGGAATAGGAACGTCACTATTCCCGGCTTATCGAGCGCTTCCGATCCACTGCCCGTGGCTTGTCCTTTGCACCCGCCATGGGCTTTGTATAATGGGTTCAGAAAACGTAATTTACCACCAGGATAGCGGCCCCCAGCACCGCCAAAACCACGCCCGTTGCCCGGTTCAAAGTGACGGCGCTGGCCTTGTTGGCAAACTTGGCGGCGATCCTGGCCCACAGCAGTGTGGAACCCACGCAGAACAGCAGACACCACAGATCCGGCATCCCACCGATGACAAAGTGGCTGGCCGAACCGGTCAATGCCGTAAAAGTCATGATAAAAACACTGGTTCCTACCGCTGTCTTGAGTTCGTACCCCAGCACGCTGGTAAGGATTAACAGCATCATCATGCCGCCCCCTGCCCCGATAAAGCCGCAGATAAAGCCCACCAGGGTTCCGCAAACCATGGATTGTATGATCCGCTTTTTCCTGCTGACTCTGTTCATGGCTTCCCTGGTGGTCATAACAGGCTTTACAATAAACTTGATGCCCAGCAGCAGGGTCATAAACACGGAAAAACTGCCCATGGTGGTGTTCGGCACTTGGCTGGCCACCCAGCTTCCCCCCAAGGTGAACAACAGCACCGTGGCCATCATCACCAGGCCGTTGCGGATATCCAGATTCTTGTTCTTGCCGTAAGTGTAAGCGCTGACAGCACTGGCCAGAACATCGCTGGCTAAGGCGATTCCCACGGCCTCATAGGCCGGAAGCCCCAGGAACGTAATCAGCATGGGGCTGATCACGGCGGCGGCACTCATGCCCGCAAATCCGGTGCCCAGCCCGGCCCCTATTCCTGCCAAAAAACAAATGATAAACTTGGAGATCATCCTCCTATCCTCCTCACAGTATTTGCCCCCCATATATTGCCCTGCGCCTTCTGAAAACGGTCTATTTTTCCCACAACATATAAGATTTTCGGTGGAAAGAGCGTCCATTAATTTACTCTCACATTTTGTTCTCCGTACTTCCTGAGAGCCTGTCAACAGCAAGATAAGCCGTGGGCTGAAAATAAATGTCCTTTCCTTTATTGCACTCATACATAAAATCTTTCAAAGGCTTGCTCGTATATTTTGAAAAATCCCCGTATATTGCAAACCTCACGCCATAATTAATGAATTTTTGTAAGATTTCCCCTGCCAGACAACTACTCAAAACAAAGAAATCGTCTACAATAGCTCCCTTGTTTACGGCAATATTTTCACATCCCGTTTCGTATTTCACTGTCATAATCAGATCCAGAGCAGACTGAACGTCTGTAATCAGCAATTTATCGCTGCTTATTACCGCAATCTCCGTATTATTTTTTTTAATAACTTCTGTTTTCATATTCTACCTCCATATAAATCACAAACACTTTGCTATATCTCACAACAACATTTTCTAAAAGTTCGACAGGGAGCTTCCTCCTGCTATTCATACAAGCTGTCAATCAAATGATCAACCATAAAATCAAATGTTTCCACATGATCCTGCGGAAGAATATCCTTGTTTTTGATATTCAAAATTAGAGAATAAATAACTGACATCGCCATATCCGCATCAACCTTACATCTCAAATAGGATGGATTGAGAAAAAGCTGTTGGCTCTTCTTATTGGACTCTACAATTTTTTTTGATTGTTCCTCTGACAGCTTGTTCATAAAGATTGTAAAATCAGTACTATTCGAATTGCATAAAAAATTATTTTGATCATATTCTCGATAAATGAACTTCAAGGCTTCCGCAACACCATACCTATCTTTATACTTCTCAATCAATGCAGATGCTGCATTGCAAATTTGTTCCTGCACAGAACATATTACTTCACAAAACAGAGCCTCTTTCGATTCAAAAAATAGATAAAATGCGCCTTTCGAGATTCCTGCCTGCTTACAAAGGTCATCTACACTGGTTTTCTTATAACCGTACTGTGTCCAGTATCGCTTACAAATTTCCCGCAAGTTCCTTCTAATATTATTCTTTTCTCGTTCTGTAAAACTTCTTGCCATAAATTGCACCTCTCTTTGTGACTCAAAATAACATATCAGTCATATGTATAATACTGCCTTTATTTTCAAAAGTCAAGTAACACTTTATAATTTCTATAAAAAAGCAGAGAAAAATCGAGTCGCATCTCCATTCTCCTCTGCTCTGTATTATTTAAGTCCCTTTTTCTGCCCCACAGCCTCCAGTATGTTCTCTGTATCCGTCCACAGTGCTCCGGGATTGCGGATGTACTCATATATCTGCTCATGGGACAGATACTCCAGCATATATTTTCCCAGACGATAAGAGATGGAGTAAGCCGCAGGAAGTTCCTGGTAATGGAACATCAATTCGTCACGGCTGCAATTCAGTTCCACAGGAGCCATGACCTGTCCTGCCAGATTGGTGGCCAAAGCCTCCCAAAACCATATGACACCATTGCAATTGGGTTCCACCTGCTGCTGACAAATATGTACAAACTCGTGGACAATCAGCCGTGCGTATTCCTCCCTGTCCATGTGGGCATGAGAACTGCTTTCACGGCATGCCTCCAAAGACAATATGTGAATCCTGCCATCAAAAGTATCCGCAATCATCCAATCCCTGTAATCCTGTCCGCACTCCGCCACATGGGCAGCGTAAACATCCACGTTAGAATGTATGACCACCAATACCTTTTGATCCAACTTCTCCAGCAGGAAAAAGTTCATGATCCTCTCCATATTTTCCAGAAGCGTCCCGACTATATCCCCAACCAGCTTCTGACAGGATTGGCTGTAATGAAGTTCAAAAAATTCTGTGGAAAACACGCCCTCTTTTCCGGCATATACCCCATAGCGCATAAACATCTCCAGAAACCGATTCTCCACCTCTTCAAAAGGCAGCGCCTCGTAGGAGAACTCTGCGGCCATCACCGGCGGCTTCTGTTCTATGCGCTCGTTCAGCAGGTTCAGCAGGTCATAATAGAGCATATCATTGTCAATTTGCTTAACCTGCCTCTCCTCCTCATTCGTCAGGACAGTTCCCAGATATTTGATATATATCTGTTCCAGCAGCCGCTCCTCCACAGCCTTATACTGCGGCATGACGCCCTTGATCGGTCGGGGTACATCCGACAGATAACATTCGCTGGCGTCATGCAGCAGACAGGCCAATATCAGCCGGTCAGAATAGCCCCTGGCCTCTGCCTCCCGGGCACAATGAATACAATGCTGTCCCACGGAAAAAAAAGTTTTTACATGTCCGTTCCCCCGGCAGATCAGGGACAGAGCATGGGCAATATCCCGAATGTCAATCTCGCCACTCTCCGGACAAACCGGATCAAAATGCCTGCCCGTATATGTTGTAATGCAGCCCATCGTATTCTTCCTCTCTTACCCCTTTACCACCCGAAATGCTCCTGGATTTGCTGCGCCACCTTCTCCGGCGACAGCCGGGAATTGTCAATTCGAATATAATTGGCAAAGGGTATTTCCCCTTCCCGGCTCACCAGGCGGTAATTGGCATCCTCCTTCCGTATGAGGCCTTCGGAAAACTCCACATCCCGCTTAGACGCCTTATTATTCAAACGATTCTCCGTTCGGTTTCGCTGTAGCCGGATCTCTTGGGAAGCCACCAGTTCCACGCAGTAAATCTCCGCTCCATTATCCTCAAAAAGCCCGACTACTTCCTGTATGTAATCCCAATCGGAGTGCATGTCAAAAGCCCACATATACGTGAAAATCATGCCCTCGTAGTCACTCTTCACAAACTCCTCCAGCACAACGCTGCGAAGCCTGTTAATCACATCTCCCCGCCATCCGCCAAAGATCTCAATCACAGGCTCAATCATCATATGATTATGGAACAGCCGCAATCCCGTTCTTTTCATCAATTCCTGCCCCACCGTCATCTTGCCTACCGCGCCGCTTCCTACTATCAATACCAGTTTCATGTTTCCCCCTTCATCACTCCACCCGCATTAACATGTCAATCTGATTCTACCACATGTCGCCACAGGATTCAAGGAGAGTCAGCAAAACCGGCTGTGTTTCCGAAACAGGCCGTGAACAGCACCTTTCTGCTTTACGCCAATCTTTTAAGTTTTTCAGAGTGTTCTGCCAGTACTTCTTTACAGACGGATATATCCTGTTTCATATTCTCATAGTCTTCCACGCTTATCTTGTAGCGTTCAAACGTTGATGTATAACAGGATTCTATTGTATTCAGGCGCGGCATAACAATGTTTTCCAACGTCAATTCTATATTTTTTACTCTTACTTTGAGTTCCTGTACCTCCTCTTTCAGCTTCCGTACCTCCTCTTTCAGATTCCGTACATCCTCTTTCAGCTTCCGTACATCCTCTTTCAGTATTTGTACATCCTCTTTCAGTATCCGTACATCCTCTTTCAGTTCCCTGATATCCTCTCTTAGTTCCTCCATATCGCTTTTCATGTCTTGCATATCTTTTTTTATTCCCCGTATATCTTCTCTGATGGGGGTCAGCATATTAGAAATAGCGTGTAATAATTCATGATTTGACATCCTGTTCATTCCTCCATTTTTGAAATTAATGTCTATTGTTGAAAGAAAACAGCAGAGAGAACAACACCCCAACACATGAGGTACTGTTCTCTCTGCTATTGTGACTTTTATTATACAGGAAGTAAAAATATTGTCAATCCCTAAATTAAAAAAATATCCCATTGTACGGAGCAATACATTCCATGACATCCTCCCCGCGTCAGGTTTTTGCTTCATACTCTTTTGACTGGAGGCTGCAGCCATTGGGCATTACTTACCTTAGAGCTGCAGGACCGCCCCCGCCGATACATATTCTATCTGTTCCTTCATCTCCTCCCGCATTAAGGCAAAATTCTCCCGGCCCGTGCAGTGGCAGGTGTAATATTGAACGTCCTCTCCTTTCAAGCACCGGGCCAACTCCCGCACCGGCTCCGGGGACTTGTCTCTCATAATGTGAAACCCGCCCACCACATGGGTTATGCGTTCTCCCAGATCACAACATGCCTTGTCCATGATATTGACAATGCCGCAATGAGCGCAGCCCGCCAGCAGGACCCGGTACTCCCCCTGGCGGATCAGCAGGCTTTGCTCATGGGAAAAATCATCCTGCCGCTTCTTTCCGCCTTCCAAAGTATACAGGTTTCGGTTGGACTGCGGATATAATTCCCGCTTTTTCACATCCGCTATAATCATCAGTTCCTGGTCCAGTTCTAAATTGCCTTCGGTGAGAACCACCTGATCATGAGAAGCAAGGGAATCGTCCAGTCCTATATCTGCATACAGACACAGCACCTTGGAAAAGTGCCTGTCAAAGGCTTTCCTGTGAACATATACTCTTGCCCTGGAATTCTGCCGCAGAAAGAGTCCCAAGGCCCCGCCATGGTCATAATGTCCATGGGAGATGACCACAGTATCAACCTCCTCAATTTTTACACCCATCTTCAACGCATTCTCCAGAAAAAGTCCGCTCGGTCCCAGATCAAACAATACCTTATGATTTTCGGTCTCAATATACAGGCATAAACCGTGGACTTTCCCGTACTCTGACGAGACTGCCGTGTTTTCCACCAACACTTTTATGATCATACGATTATTCTCTCCCATCCCCTGTTTACACGGATCACAGCCCGCCGACGGCGGTACTCGCTCTGCACAGAGGATACTGGCCGCTTGAACCCCGATCCGTCACTAACTCATATGCATACCCATGGCCGTCACCACCGCCACCAGATTATCCTGCCCATCCGTAATCCGGGTTTCGTAGTAACAGGCCCGCCTGCCGTCCTTAATCTGCCTGCATTCCGCCACCAGCCGGGCATCCTTGGGCATACTGATAAAACTGATATTGCTGTTGGCAGTCACGGTCATATGTCCCGGTGGATTGGATGCCACCGCAAATGCAAAGTCTGCCATGGTAAACAACGCTCCTCCCATCACATGGCGATGGGCCGCCATATGCTTCTCCTCCGTAAGCAGGCTGCAGCGGGCGTAGCCCTCCGCCACCTCCTCAATGACAATCCCTGTGGTCTGGGTGGCGTAAGTATCCGCCTTGAAAAACTCCCTTGCCTCCTCCAATTTGGTCATCCCTGTTCATCCTTTCGCCAGCATTGTTTTATAGTTATTTCACATTCCTATCCCCGCCGACACACATCCAAAACGGGGCATTCCCGGCACGGCCATAATAGACCTTAGTCATTCCGCTTATTCCTTTCAGTATCGGAGCTTCCAATGATAAGCGCTTCTCCTCACAGATCCTGTTTGACAGCATTAATCACCGGGGTAAAATCATCCGTATCCCCGCAGAAGAAGCCGCCGATTCTGTCGCAGATATGCTCCATCACCCCTCTGGCGGCCTGGTAGTCCTCCGTCCGAAACGTAATATAACAGAGAAACTTCACCTGATGTTCCTTCAGAAAAGCATCAGCAGATGCCTCCCCAAAATCCGGCTCCATGGCCTCTACATCCATACAGCCGCCCGCTCCCAGGTCGATCTCCAATACCTGGGCGGCTTCCCAGTACTCCATCTCGTATGCCGTGTCGGACAATGCCTCTTTCAACGCACCTACCGTCATATCCCCATGGAACATGTAAAACCAGCCCTCCGGTACATCCTGCCTGAATTGTTTTTTCTTCGCTTTACTTTTCATCCTATGGTTTCCCTTCCGGCCTTCTTATAATTCGTATCTGCCTCTGTCCGACTCCCTGTTGCTCTAAAATAGCAGAAATCTGCTCAAATCATGCATACATTATAGTCAAAATCTTTGAGAAATACAACTGCTTTTTATTTTTTGAGCCCGGTGCGGCGCTTCTGCTTCTTACAAAAAGCCTGAATACAATCCACGCTCTGCTAAAAATCTATTGTCATGAATAAAAAAGGATGTGAATCTACTGAAATAAATTTCCGAAGATTCACACCCTTAAGTTTCTAATACCCAGTCTCTAATTCTTATCTTCTTTTATAAGGTCTATACGGTATCTGCATAGCGGGAACTTCCCTGCACATTATAAGCCCCGGTAGAGGTATACCCGCTGGCGGCATTGGCCTGGGTCGTCATATAGTAGTCCACAAGCGAAGCGCTGGTGGCGATGGAAGAACCGTAGTCGCTGAAAAACTTCTGAACCTGGGACATATCTGCTTTCTTAAATGTGTCCTCGTCAATCTTCAGCTTGCCCTTTTCATCCACATTAATGCCAAACTGCTTAAGCGCATCCGCATTCTGCGCCGTCTTTTCTCTGATGTGAGACAAATTGGCCAGCACACCTGAATTTGAACTGGATTCGGCAGCGTCAAACATACGGTTGTAGTTGTTTACAAAACTCTTGGCTGTGGCAAAGATCTTCTCAATATCGTATTGATCTGTCTCATTGCCGTCCTTATCCTTTACCTTTTCATATAAAGCGCTGGACGCAAGGGCTTTACCGTCTGCCTTGAGGGAAGACGCGCTGGACGCCGCCGTGCTGTCTGTCCCGTTGTTGTCCGTAGCGTTTGAACCGTTCGCGGCGCCCGCAAACTGAAGGCGTGAGGCAACCGTAGAACCATAACTCATGACATTCTTGGAGGAGAACATCTCCTGCACCTTGGAAACTCCCGCCTCTTTCAGCTTGGCTTCATCAAGATCAAGCGTCCCGTTGGAATTCACCGTAATGCCGATTTCCGAAAGTTTATCGGCATTCGTAGCCGAGGTGCTCATCACATTCGCCACATACGCCGTTTTATTGGCCAAAGTGGAATTTTTCGCCGCATTCACTACATTATTGTATTCTGATACATAAGATTTTATCGCAGAGACTACCTTGTCTGCCGCACTCTGTCCATTCGCCGTATCCGTATAAGTCTTATCATTCTGCAGCACGGAAACAGACGTCTTCAGACTTGAAAGTCCCGATGTCAATTCGGCATTTGCCTTCTGGGCCTCTTTAGAGACCTTTGGATGCCTCTTCTCCTCCAGAATCCTGTCCAGAACATTGCTTTTACTGCTTTTCGAGGTGGCCGTTGTACCCGTACTCTGCCATGCGCTTTCTCCCTTGGAATCCGCATAATAAGCCTTCATCAGCTTGCCGTAGCTGCCGTTCTTGATGGCTGCGTAATCACCCAGCCAGTTGCTGGAGGCGGCATTGCCTGCAGCAGATCCTACGCTGGAAAAGAGATGCGAATAGTCAGGCTTTGTAGCTTGCACATCAAAACTGATTCCCATAATCTTACCCTCCTGTCATCCTTGACTCTGTTAAAAAACTTCCTGTTATGTCTATTGTATCGTCATCTCCTCTTTTAAGCAATAGGTATTTTGGGATTTTTATGCTTTCCTGGAGATTTTTACATAAATCTCCAGCTAATAATCTTTTTTTCTTCTGCAGTTATTACATTTTTTTATGAAAGTTCCTCCAAATTCTCCTCCGCAATACCGGCAAAGCCCCTCACCCATCCATTGTCTGATCATTCCCTGTCTGCGGCTCTCCTCATAATATGCCGCTTTTTCTATCTGGTTGCCTATCAAGGTATATCTCATAGCCTTCATCAATGCGGAATCTCTTTGCAGCATATTCGCTGTCAGTAAAACGGAATCGATATAGACATTTTGAGACCAAATCGGCGGCGTACCCAGCTTATATACCAATCTGCTTGACAGATACACGCTGTGGCATCCCTTAAAATGATTATATCTCGGGTCAAGTTTCTCCAGGCTGTCCGGCAGATATAACTGCAATTTGAAAGAGTCAGCAAACGCATCTCTCCCAATCTCTTTCAGTCCATTGGGCAGGACTATATTTTCCAGACTTTTACACCCCCAAAACGCATAGGATCCAATTACTCTCAGGTTTTTGGACAGTGTTACGGTTTTCAATGCATCACAGTTATAAAACGCCCCTTCTCTGATTTCCGTTACATGATCCGACATTATGACGCTTTTTATTTTCTTGCTTAAAAATGCATTATTACCAATCGCAGCCACCTCTTGGGGAATCATTACATCTGTCGAAGTTCCACCATATCTTACCAACACCCCTCTGTCAATATTAAATTCCCTCTCCTCTGCCACGCTGCTCTGCCCGCTGCCATTTACTACATTAATGCCTGTAGGGCTGCTGCCTGTCGAAGCATAGTTCAGTTTAACCACAATCGGACCGTTCTCATATGGATTCCACCGGGGCTTCTCTATTGTATATTCCGTATCGCAATAAGGACATACAATCACCTCGTCCCCTTTCTCCATGTGCAGCTGTGCCCCGCATTGTGTGCACATTTTCGGAATCATTTTCATATTCTGTCCCTCCGTATTTCTTCTGTTCAAAAGAGCGAGTTATTAATTATACCATGGCTCCCATATAAAAACAATAGCAGCACTGGACCAGGACAATGCCTCCGGGCAGCCCTCTGCTCTATTTCTACTAACAAAAAATCCAGCGTTTTCCTGTTTTAAGAAAATCTGCTGGATTTTGGCGTACTTTAATAACTGTTCCTTTTACTGTAAACAGATGACTTCCTGTCCGTTCTTTTTGTATTTTTTCATGTAATTTATTGATG
>BLLU01000266.1 GCA_011959105.1 Lachnospiraceae bacterium
ACGCGGCTGAAAGGGATATGGGGAACTGGGAATCTGAGATTAGAGGGAGGAAATGATATGCTGGCATGGATGGTTACATCGGGCGTTTCGGTGATTCTGGTGCTATTGGTTCGCCGTATTTTCAGGGGAAAAATCAGTCTGAGGTTGCAATATGCCCTGTGGCTGCCGGTTCTGGTCCGGCTGTTGCTTCCCATTAACATAATAGACACGGATATGAGTATTTTAAATCTCTTTCCTCAGATCCCGGCAGGCAGCGAGGCTTCGGCGCCGGCTGCCGTTCAGGAGCGTAAGACGGATCGCCGGCCCGGGGATTTTTTACAGAACATGGGGCAGGGAATGTGGGCCATGGGCCATGGGCAGATACAGTCTGCGGGGCGTCAGGACCAGGCACAGACCCGGCAGGAGAACCTTTCCCCAGACTCAAAGGGCAATGGAGGGGAGCGCTTCCCCTGGAGGCAGGCTTTGACAGGGCTTTGGATCGTCGGTATGGCTCTGGCGGGGGCGGGGGTGGCAGGGGTGAATCTGCATTTTGCCCATCGGCTGCGCCGGGTTAGAAGCGTTCTGGATGTAAGCGAAATAGATATTCCGGTCCCAAGGAAGCCTCTGCCGGTATATGAGACACCGGGGCTGCCCAGTCCCTGCCTGTTTGGTTTGGTTCGTCCCGCCGTTTATCTGCCGGAGGGAATTACCGGGGAGCAGCTTCCCTATGTGCTGGCCCATGAGGTAAGCCACTATCAGATGGGGGACAGTCTGTGGTCTCTGCTGCGCAGCCTGTGTCTGGTGCTGCACTGGTACAATCCTCTGGTGTGGCTGGCGGTCCATGTGAGCCGCCGGGACAGTGAACTGGCCTGTGACGAGAACACCATCAGACGGCTGGGGGAGGGAAGCAGGGGAGCCTACGGCCGGGTACTGCTGGACCTCACTGTGGACCGTGGCAACAGAGGGGACTTTCTGTGCTTTGCCACTACTATGACGACGGACGGAAAGAGCCTGAAAGAACGGGTGCGGATGATTGCCCGCAGGCCCAGGACGCTGGCGGTGACAGGGGTGGCAGCGGTGGTTTTGATGCTGGGCATCTTCTGTGTGGCCTGTACGGGGAGCCGTGAGGGGGGTGATGCCTCCCACAGCCCACAGCCTTCTTCCCCTGTGGAGGATAATGCGGTATCCATTCCCACCGCCGGGCAGGGCGATACATCCGGCAACGGGGGGAGAGAGCAGGATGAAAGTCCAGACGGCGGCAGCGGCCCGGCGGAAAATACGGGCGGCGAGGAGACAGACCTTGAGGCTGCAAGCCTTTTGAGCGACCATGTGCTCTCCGACAATGCCTATTACAAAGTGATAAAAGATACGCGGATTGACGATCCCTATTTTACCATGGAAGTGCCGGAGTCCTTTGTGGGACAGGTGGCTTACGGGGTGGAATTGGGTAAGAGCGGGGACGGTGAAAGCTATCTGCAAAATCTGACCCTGTTTCATCTGCCTTCCGTCACCCGGTTCGGGCAGGGGGAGCCCTGGCAGGGCTGGAGTGCGTTTGTGGAGGGGGGCTGTCTGGGCGGCTGCCTCTGGACCGGGCTGCCGGATCTGGAGCCGGACCTGGAAGAGATCGTTTATAGAAGCGGCACCTGGGATATCCGTGAAATGGAATATATACTGGCGGCGGACTACGATATGTATGCGGGCATGAGCGGCCGGCTGATCCAGGCCAACCAGGCAGGTACCGGGGCCTATTTTTGGACGGAACCCACCGATGTACAGTTTGATCCCCAGCATCCGGAGGCCTATACGGCCTGCCTGGAGGAATTGGCAGAATGCCGATACAGCTTTGCCGCCAAAAACTTTCCCTATGAAAAACTGGAGGGGTATTCCGGGGATATTCCCCGTTGGAGGCAGGATTTTGAGGAGGCGGAGATAGTCTACAGCTGGTTCACCTCCATGGGAGAGGCTCCCATGAAAGCACCAGTCGGCAGTGCCGGGAATTCCAGCTTTCTGGAAATAGACGGCATGGTATATATGCGGGTGGATTTGCCAGGCGTTGACAGCCTGCAGGATCTGCGGGAGTATGTCAACCGCTGCTTTACCCCGGAGATTACGGACGCGCTGCTCGCCGGAAGTAAACCTGCCCTGGATGACAAGGGCAGGGCTCCTTTTGTGGAGAAAGACGGGGCGCTCTATTGCCTTTCGGGGGCCGTGGGACAATATCAGCGCAGCGATGCAAAGCGGCAATACGCCGTATATTTTGAGGATGCTTCCGGGGAGGAGAGCCGGACCGGCGGTATGCCCGGGGAAAACGGAAAAGCTTCCATCGCTTATGTCTATATGCTCTGTCAACTGGACTGGACCATGGCGCCCGGCGATACGCTCCCGGTATCCGAACTGGTCTATACCATGGAACAGCAGGAAAACGGTAGCTGGCGTATGACAGGGGAATATGAACTGCCGGTCAGCATGATGCTGATCGATAGCCCGAAAAAGAAAGGCGGTCATTTCAGCATCTTCTTATACTGACTGGGGGTACAGCCCACCTGTCGCTTGAACAGTCTGGTGAAGTACCCCAGATCCTGTATGCCCACGCTGTTCGCCGCCTCGGACACGGAGCAGTCCGTGGTGTTAAACAGACGGAGGGAGGCGTGTATCCGCTCCCGGTGGATATACGCCGTCAGGCTCTCCCCGGTCTCCTTCTGAAAATGTCCCGACACATAGGAAGGGTTTTTGCCCAGGTAGCCGGCGATAACGGCCAGAGACAATTCTTCGTCCATGTGCGTCGATACATAGTTGATAATGTTCCGCGTCAGGCAGGAGTACTCGGACAGATTGTGGTTTTTTACCAGCAGACAATACTTTCGGGCAATTTCATAGGGCATGACCCAGGCCTGCTCCGGGTTTTGCAGTTCCTCGATTCTGGCAAAAAAGTCGGTAAACAGCCGCAGAGTGTGATAAGGATGTACCTGGGTCTCCAAAAGTTTGCCGCAGCACAGGGAATTCAGAAAGGTCAGATAACTTCTGGCGGTGGTGACACTGTCTCCCACCAGGGGCCTGAAGTAATGCAGCAGAGCCTTTTTGTGCCGGTATACCAGGGAAGTATTGCCGGAGGAAAGGGTTTCCATAAAGGTGCCCAGAAGCTTTTGCAGGCGTTCTGAAACCTCATAGCTGAAATCCAGAATTTTACCGTTGTCCGGGACAAAAGCATGTTCCTCCTGAGAGAAACAGATATACTCCGGGGGGACGTCCCGGTATTCCGGCAGATATTGCTCCAGCAGACAGTGAAAGGTGGAGATCAGATCGGAAATGTTGACCAGAGGCAGCATCTGGTAGAAATGCCGCAGCGCTTCCTGCTGCACATTCCGCATCACATGATTCCTCTGTATCTGGCGGCTGTCGGGGGAAAAGAGCTCTTTGTTCCGAACCGGCCCCACAGAGATAAAATCAGGTTTTTCCCCCAGGGAGACAAAGGCGATGATATTGTAAAAATCCAGATTGCTCTTCACCACCAACATCCGCAGCCGATCGGAGGATGCAATGGAATCCGCAAAGGAAGGAGTAAAATCCACATTTTCCCAAACCATGTCCCGAAACCCCCAGTCAATCCTGCGTATATCCTGGTAAGGAGGGGCGAAATATAGGACGTCCGTCCGAAAGGCGGAGGCAAGTATTTTTTTAATGAACGGAAACGCGTCTCTGATGTTTTCCGGCTGACACATATATAACCTCTTTCTCGGAATTTTCTTCCAGAATTTTCAAACCCATTGTTGTAATATTTTTTACTCTATTTAAAAAATAGCACAAAAATTGTCCTGGTTCAAGGGAAATTGTGCAAGCGCCAAAACAAACTTACTGCTATAATCGGGATACGGGATGGATAAAAACGCGTATACAACCCGCGGCTTGTGCCAATAATGACAGGTACAGCCACAATCGGCACATATTGCCGAAATCAGGCAGCAAAGCTGCCTGGCTGGGAGCGCGCCGCAATGCGCAGAAGGGGATGGCGATGAAAAAAATCTGTTGGAACGAGGGATGGCAGTTCAGCAAGACTGCCGGGATGGATTCTCAGGGCGGGGAGAGGAACGCCGCCGGGCAGGGGGATTGGGAAGCGGTGAACCTGCCTCATACCTGGAACGGCACGGACGGCCAGGACGGCGGTAACGACTACTACCGGGGAACATGCTGTTACAGAAAAGTATTGAAAAAGGAGCAGGCGGAGGGGCAGGAGGTCTATCTGGAGTTTGAAGGCGTCAATTCCTCTGCGGATCTGTATGTGAACGGAGAACTGCTGGCTCATCATGATGGCGGCTATTCCACCTGGAGATGCAATCTCACCGGGGCCCTGCAGGAGGAAAATGAAGTCCGGGTGCTGGTGGACAACGCGCCCAATGATCATGTGTATCCCCAGATGGCGGATTTCACTTTTTATGGCGGTATATACAGGAATGTGTCTCTGCTGTATGTGGGAAAGGCCAGATTTGACCTGGATTATTTCGGGGGCCCCGGCGTGGCGGTGACGCCCACGATAGAGGGAAAAGACGCCCGGGTCCGGGTCAATGCCTATGTCAGCGGCACCAAGGGAACGGAGAAACTGCATTTTACCATATGGGACGGCGAGGAAAAGGTGGCGGAGGCGGAGACCACCGCGGCAAACCCCGCTGTGGATATGAGAATCGAAAACGTGCGCCTTTGGAACGGACGCAGGGATCCGCATCTGTATACCCTCAAGGCGGTGCTCCGGGACGGAGAGATGGAGCTGGATGAGAGAGAAACGCGCTTTGGCTGCCGCAGTTTTGCCATTGATCCGGAGAAAGGCTTTATCCTGAACGGAGAGAGCTATCCCCTGCGGGGCGTGTCCCGGCATCAGGACCGGCCGAAAAAGGGGAATGCCCTGTCTAAAGGGGATCACCAGGAGGATATGGACCTGATCTGCGAGATGGGGGCCAATACCATCCGGCTGGCTCACTACCAGCATGACCAGTATTTTTACGATCTCTGTGACGAGAAGGGCATGGTGATCTGGGCGGAGATTCCCTATATCTCTCAGCATCTGGAAAAGGGCAGGGACAATACGGTTTCCCAGATGAAGGAACTGGTGATCCAGAATTACAACCATCCCAGCATCGTGGTTTGGGGCCTTTCCAACGAGATCACCATGAACGGGGCGGGGAATCCGGAGCTGTTGGAGAATCACCGCATCCTGAACGATCTGTGTCATGAACTGGACAACACCAGGCTGACCACCATGGCCGTGGTATCCATGTGCGGCATAGACGAGGAATATCTGACCATCCCGGATGTGCTTTCCTACAATCACTATTTCGGATGGTACGGCGGGGATACCTCCATGAACGGGGAATTTTTTGATAGATTCCACGCAAAGTATCCCCACAGGGCCATCGGCATGAGCGAGTATGGCTGTGAGGCGCTGAACTGGCATACTTCCAACCCGGAGCAGGGGGACTACACCGAGGAGTACCAGGCATATTACCATGAGGAATTGATAAAGCAGTTATTTACCAGGCCCTTTATCTGGGCGACCCATGTGTGGAACATGTTTGATTTTGCCGCCGACGCCAGAGCAGAGGGAGGCGAGGACGGCATGAATCACAAGGGGCTGGTGACTTTTGACCGGAAATATAAAAAGGATGCTTTTTACGCCTACAAAGCCTGGCTGTCAGACCAGCCCTTTGTCCATATCTGCGGCAAGCGCTATGTGGATCGGGTGGAGGATGTGACCCGGGTTACGGTATACTCCAACCAGCCGGAAGTGGAACTGCTGCGAAACGGGGAAAGCCTGGGCAAAAAGACCTCACAGGAGCATTTCTTCTATTTTGATGTGCCCAATCAGGGGGAATCGGTTCTCACTGCTCTTGCCGGAGAATCCAGGGACGAGAGCAGGATCCGCAAGGTGGATGTTTTCAATGAGGACTACCGCATGAAGGAGACCGGGGAGGTGATCAACTGGTTTGATATCACCGCGCCGGAAGGATATTTCTCCATTCATGACAGGATGGGGGATATCATTGAGACAGTCAAGGGCAAAATGTTCCTGCTGGAACTGGGCGGACTTCTGATGAAGAAAAAGAAATCCGGCGGCGAGGGCGGCTTCCAGATGAACGAGGGTATGGTGAAAATGATGGGCGGTTTTACGGTGAAAAGGATGCTGAACATGCTTGGAACGGCAGGTTTGGAACCGCTTACCGCAGAAGAGATTCTGGAAATTAACCGCAAGTTGAACAAAATTAAGAAGAAATAGAAACCGGATGCGAAACTTTGCATGATAAGGAGAAAAATATGAGCAACAGAGAAGCACCTCCCTTTGGCATAAAGGATAAATTGGGTTACATGCTGGGTGATGTGGCCAATGACTTCAGCTTTATATTTGCCAGCACTTTTGTGATGGTATTCTACTCCAAAGTGATGGGCATCAGCACGGGAATGATCGGGACCATGTTTCTGGTGGCCAGATTCATTGACGCCTTTACCGATATCGGTATGGGACGCATTGCCGACAGGGCAAAAACGGGGAAGAGCGGGAAATTCCGCCCCTGGATCCTGCGGATGTGCGGGCCGGTGGCCATAGCGTCCTTTTTGATGTACCAGTCCGGACTGCAGGGCATTCCGTACGGAGCGAAAGTGGCATACATGTTTGTCACATATATTTTGTGGGGATCGGTATTTTATACCTCTATCAACATCCCCTACGGTTCCATGGCGTCGGTGATTTCCCAGAATCCCAAGGACCGGAGTTCTCTGTCGGTGTTCCGCTCCATGGGAGGCATGTTTGCGGGAAATCTGATCAGTGTGGTTGCACCCTTGGTCATCTATTACAAGGACGCGGCGGGCAATCAGGTGGTGAATTCCACCAATTTTACGATTCTGGCCGGGATATTCTCCCTGTGCGCCATCCTCTGCTATCTGCTGTGCTATTGGCTATGCACGGAGCGGGTGGTGCTGCCGGACAAAAAACAGGCGGCGGAAAAACAAATGTCGGTTCTTGCATCTCTGAAAGAAGTTGTGGGAAGCAGAGCCCTGCTGGGCGTCATATTGTCCGCGCTGCTGCTGTTGCTGGCTTCCCTGATGAGCCAGGGCCTGAACAATTATCTGTATGCGGATTATTTTAAAAATACCCAAGCGCTGTCCCTTTCGGCCATGCTCCAGCTGCCGGTAATGCTGATTCTGGCCGCCGTTTCCACGAAGCTGGCGGTGAAATTCGGCAAGAGGGAGTGCGGTGTGGCGGGTATGCTGCTCTCCGGCATCCTGTATGTGGTGATCGGGATCCTGCATGTGACCCAGGTTTGGGTATTCATCGGTCTGGTGTTTGTGGCCATGATCGGCATGACTTTCTTCACTATGCAATGCTTTGCGCTGGTGACGGATGTCATCGACGACAAGGAGGTCATAACGGGAAAGCGGGATGACGGCACAATCTACGGTATCTATTCCTTTTCCCGCAAAATCGGCCAGGCGCTGGCCGGCGGCATGGGCGGATGGGCGCTGGCACTGATCGGTTATGAGGAACTGGCCGTAGCCCAGACCGAGCAGGTGGCCAGAGGCATTTATAACATATCCACTTTTTTTCCGGGTGTGGTATACCTTCTGGGAGCGGCGGTGCTGTTCTTTATCTATCCGCTGAGCAAAAGGAGAGTGGAGAGCAATGCTGCGGAACTGAAGAGGCGGCACAATAGTTAGCTGTATATGCAATGGCAGAAATGCCCGTTGACTTACCCTGCCGTTTCTGATATGATTTAGCTATGTGACAGGGAGTAGCTTGCATACCTTGGTATGTGACATATTTTCGTCAGTACGGGAAGATGATTCCCCGGGATATGTCGTTAAGAAGCGAGACTTTTACTGTATTTTTCTTACAGTAAGAGTCTCGCTTTTTTTCTGCAAAAGGAGGAAGAAAAAATGTTTTTCATGAGTGTAGTGGTTCTGGCGGTTGGTTTTCTGTTTCTGATCAGGGGAGCGGACTTTTTCGTGGAAGGAAGCGCGGCTCTGGCAAGGAATTTCAGAGTGCCGGGGCTGGTTATCGGGCTGACCATTGTGGCAGCGGGAACCAGCGCCCCGGAACTGGCGGTCAGCACGGTGGCGGCCCTGCGGGGGGCCAATGAGATTGCCCTGAGCAATGTGGTGGGTTCCAATATTTTTAACCTGTTATCCGTGCTGGGTTTATGTGCCGTCCTTTATCCGGTATCCGCCGAGACCGGCGTGCTGAAAAGAGACTTTCCCATCTCCGTTCTGGCCACGGCACTGGTGTTTTTTCTGTCCTGCGGGGATATGCTCTGCTCCGGAAAGTTCTTTCAGATGGAGATGGGAGACAATGCGGGAAATCTGGGCAGAATTGCCGGAGGAATCCTGCTGGTGCTGTTTGCCGGTTACATAGTGTGCCTGATCCGGGAGGCGAAGCGGCATCCGGAGCCGGAGGAGGAGGGGAAAAGGATGCCTTTGCGGAAATGCTTTTTACGCATTACGGCAGGCCTGGTGCTGATCATTGGAGGCGGACAGGCGGTGGTGTACGGCGCAAAAGAGATTGCGGGAGCCCTGGAGATGACAGAGACTTTGATCGGGCTCACGGTGGTGGCAGTGGGCACTTCCCTTCCCGAACTGGTGACTTCCATTGTGGCGGCCCGGAAAGGCGAGACTGGTCTTGCGGTGGGAAACGTGGTGGGTTCCAATATCTTTAACCTGCTGTTTATATTGGGGATCTCAGCGGTAATACACCCGGTGGGAGTAAACGCGGCATCGGCGTATGACCTGGGGATCCTGTTTCTGACAAGTTTTCTGGTCCTGTTTTTCCTGAGAAGGGGTAAAGCACTGCGGCGCTGGGAAGGGCTGGTCATGGTGGGGCTCTATATTGCGGATATGATTTTTGCCATTGTGAGAAAATAGTGTTGTAATTGGGGCGGAAAAAAATTGACGCAAAAAAACAGATATACGAAACTTTTTAACAATGCGAACCGTCTAATAGTCACAAAAGAGAAAAGAAAGTCCAGTGTATACACAGATCAGGAAGTTGAAAGGGGAAGACGCATGCGGAGCAGCAAGGAAAAAACAGTCCGCAGGGTGCTGCTGGAGAATTACCAGAGTTATTACAGGCTGGCCTACAGCTATGCGGGCCAGGAGGCGGACGCCATGGATATCGTACAGGAAGGCGCGTACAAGGCCATGCTGAAAGCCCATACTCTGCGGGAGGAGGATTTTGCGGGAACATGGATATATCGGATCATGATCAATACGGCAAAGGAATATCTGAGAAAGAACAGGAGGGTATATGAGGAATTAGATGAAAACTATGCATTGGAGGAGGACGATTTTGATTTCGATTTACAGTCCGCGGTAGATCGTCTGCCCCTCCATGAGAAAACCCTGGTGATCCTGCGATTCTACGAGGATAAGACATTGGCAGAGATCGCGGAGATCTTACAGGAAAATGTGAATACGGTAAAAAGCAGATTATACAGGACGCTGGAAAAGCTGCGCAGGGAACTTTCGTAAAGGAATCATCATAAAGAAATCATCATAAGGGAAAGACAAAGGCGCAGGCTGACCAGAGGAATGTGGAAAAGAGGTGGCTTATGACATTGAAGGAGTTGGAGAACAAACTGGCGGCAGAAGGAGAAAACTACAGAAACATGGAGATGCCGGAGGAACTGAAATGGAAGCTGAAGCAAGCGGCCGTAAGAGCCAGGAGGACCCGCAGGCTCCGCAAAGCGGGTGCAGCCGCGGCAGCGGTTCTGTTCCTGGTGCTTCTCCCCAACACAGGGGAGAACATGGCCTATGCCATGGGGAATCTCCCGGTGGTGGGCAGGCTGTTTCGGGCCGTGACCTTTATGAATTATCAGTATGAAGGCGATCGGTTCAACGCCGATGTGGATGTGCCCCAGATTGTGATAAAGGATGGGGAAGGAGACCGGCAGGGGAACACTGCGGAACTGGATGAAACCATAAAACAGGTGAATTTTGATATTGAAGAAACCATAAGCCGACTGGTGGCGGAGTTCCAGGCGTCTGCGGAACTGGGAGAAAGTTATGGGGAACTGGAGGTCCGGCATGAGACAGTGACGGACGATGACCGATATTTTTCCCTGAAGCTGTTCATTTATCAGGGAGCGGGAAGCGGTACCCAGTCCTATAAGATCTATACCATTGACAAAGTATCCGGCCAGCAGGTACGGCTGGGGGATCTGTTCCAGGAAGGCAGCGGTTACAGCGAACTGATCAGCGAAAATCTGCGGGAGCAGATGCGGAGCGCCATGGCAGAGGATTCGGAAAAGACCTATTGGGTTGACAAAGAGGATATTCCGGGGCTGAACTGGAAGGGTCTGGAGGAGGACGCGGACTTCTATTTTGACCAGATGGGAAATCTGGTGATCGCCTTTGACGAATATGAGGTGGCTCCCGGCTATATGGGAGCGCAGGAATTTACGGTGGCAAAGTCGGTGTATGAACATTTGCTCAGGTGATTTCCTGTCCCCTGAAGGGCGGAACCATGGGAAGAAAATACGAGAAAAGCGCAGACAGGAGGGTTTGCGCTTTTTTCATTGGACAGGGGGTAATGGGGGGCGGGTAAAGAGCATAAATATTACCTGGAACATGATCTTCACCTGCTGAAGATATTGAAAAAACACGAATAAAGGAATATAATGTGAGATATCTGAAAATATTTTCCTAAAACTGTAGGCGCAATGAAGCAGAGCATCGGAAGCAATCTGAAATATCCCGGGGGATATTTTTTTCAAATAAGCGCGAGGAAAGGAAGAGGATTATGGACGGACAAAAGTTATTGCGGCCTCCCGTGGAGGTACGGTACAAAGAGGAACTGGAGGCGCTGAAGGCTGCTGACAGCGGAAAGAAGCCGGAGAACTGGCAGCTTTCCCCCAAAGCGGTGCGCACCTTTATTCTGGGGAGCAAGACTCCCATAGCCTATGAGGGGGGCAAAGTCAATATCGGGAAAAAATATTTCGGCAACGACGCTCTGGTGGAACGCTGCATTATTACGCTGGCGGGCAACCGGGGGCTGATGCTGGTGGGGGAGCCGGGCACGGCCAAGACCATGCTTTCGGAACTTCTGTCCGCCGCCATCAGCGGTGTCAGCACCAATACCATACAGGGGACGGCGGGAACCACCGAAGATATGATCAAGTACTCCTGGAACTACGCTCTGCTGCTGGCCAAGGGCCCCAGCCGTGAGGCCCTGGTTCCCTCCCCCCTGTATGTGGGTATGGAACAGGGGCTTTTGACCCGCTTCGAGGAGATTACCCGTACCCCGGCGGAGGTACAGGACAGCCTGATCAGCGTGCTCAGCGACAAGGTGCTGAACGTGCCCGAACTGGGGGATGAGGGCATTTTGTTTGCCCGCCCCGGTTTCAACGTGATCGGCACGGCGAATACCCGGGACAAGGGGGTAAACGAGATGAGTTCCGCCCTGAAGCGCCGTTTTAACTTTGAGACGGTCATGCCCGTGCGGGAGGTGGCGCTGGAGAAACAGATTATCCTGAATGAAGTGCGCTCTCTGGCGGCGGAAAATCATATTGACATGCCGGTGGACGAGGATGTGGCGGAATTGCTGGCCACCACCTATCATGAACTGCGGGAGGGAGTGTCCTCCATGGGACATCGGATCGACAGCCCCAGCGCCGTGATGAGCACCGCGGAGGCGGTGTCCGTGTATTATCAGACCATGATCGGCAGCTACTATTACGGCGACGGCAGCATGGATGTGGACAGCCTGGCCCAGAACCTGGTGGGCGCTCTCTCCAAGGAAAACAAAGAGGACCTGGGCAGGGTCAAGGAGTATTTTAACACGGTGATCAAAGACAAGGCAGGCAAGGAAGGTGGCTTATGGAAACGATATTACGAAGCCAGGAAATGGCTGAAATAAAGCTGCTTCCGGTGCGGCACCACAGCCCGGCCTGCGCCTGGCAGGTACAGCATGTGATTGAAAGCTGGCGGCCCCAGGCCGTGCTCATCGAGGGACCGGACACGGCAGGCTCCCTGATACCGGCCATGCTGGACCCGGCCACCAAAGCCCCCTTCGCCGTGTATTACTCTTATGATGACACGGCGGGGGCCGTGTCGGAGGAAAAGGAGAAATACCGCTGCTACTACCCCTTTCTGGACTATTCACCGGAATTGGCGGCGCTGCGGACGGGCAATGCCCTGGGGGCGCAGGTGGCCTTTATAGATTTACCCTATGGGGATATCCTGGCCGCTTCCCAGGAGGGAAAAGGGATGCGCCGGGAGGGAGAGAAGAGCAATTATAACGATGATTATCTGCTTTCCCGCAATGCCTATCTGCGGCAGCTCTGTGAAAAGACCGGACTGCGGAGTTTTGACGAGTTCTGGGAGAAATATTTTGAACTGGAGGGGCTGGAGCAGGATGGGGAAACCTGGTTTGGCAATCTGCTGACCTATTGCCGTCAGGCCAGGGAGAGCACTCCGCCGGAGCAGCTTGCGGAGGAGGGATGCCTGGCCAGAGAGGCCTATATGGCGGGGAAAATCCTGGAGACGGCCCGGCAGCTTGCGGAAACGTCCCGGAGCGGGCAGCCGGCGGAGGCGCTTCATCGCATCCTGGTGGTGACGGGAGGCTTTCACACACCAGCCCTGGTCCGCAGGCTGGGGGAGGAGGAGTCCGGCAAGGCATCTGCGCCGGAAGGCGGCAGCGGGGAAGCGGATTTACCCCGGAGGCTGGTCAATCCCAGGGACCAGGGGGTATACCTGATGCCCTATTCCATGGAGGCGGCGGACGCCCTCAACGGCTATGCCAGCGGTATGCCTTTCCCCGGATTTTACCAGGAGATATGGGAGCATGTGCAGGAAGCGCCGTCTTCTCAGGAAACCGGGCAGGATCTCTCTATGCCCTACCTGCGGCAGCCCTATGCCCGGGCGGTTCTGGATATGATTCTGGCCACGGGAAAGGCCGTGCGGCGGGCAGAGGGCAGTGCATCCACCCACGATGAGATCTGTGCCTGTTCCATGGCGGAGGGGCTGGCCGCCCTGCGGGGGAAACCCCAGCCGGGGGCATATGAACTGCAGGACGCGGTTCTGTCCTGTTTTGTCAAGGGAGAGTATAATCTGTCCACGGATGAACCCATGCGGATGCTGCGGCGGCAGATGACGGGCAGGCGGGTGGGGGAACTGTGCGAGAGCGCGGGAGAACCGCCGGTGCTGCAGGATTTCCGGGTTCAGTGCAGGCGCTATGGGCTGCAGACTTCTTCCACCCTGGAGACCGAGGTTACACTTTCCGTATTCAGTAAGAAAAAGCATCGGCAGATGAGCATGTTTTTCCATCGCCTGCAGTTTCTGCAGGCTCCCTATGCCCGGCGGGTGAAAGGCCCTAACCTGCAGACCGGCCGGGACCGCAATCTGATCCGGGAGATCTGGAAATATAAATGGAATGCCCAGGTTATGGCGGCTCTGATCGACGCCTCGGTATACGGTGGAACCGTGGAGGACGCGGCCAGAGGCCTGGCGGCGGAACAACTCAAAAAGGCGGTGTACGCCCGGGAGGGCGCCCTGCTGCTGACCCAGGTGCTGGAGATGGGAATGGAAGGGCAGCTGGAGCAGGTGTATGAAAGACTGCAGGAACTGCTTATGTCGGACATGGATTTCTATTCCCTGGCGGAGGCACTGCGTTCCCTGACCATGGTGGAACAGTTGAAATGGCTCTACGCTTCCCGGCTGGAGATCCGGGGCGTGATATTGACCTGTATCCGCAGGCTGCTGGGACTGCTGCCGGGTATGGCCCGGATCCGGGAGGAGGACATGGCCCGGTGCATGGAGGCGGTGAAGCTGCTGTACCGGGTAATCGGGAGAATGAAACGAGAGGGGAGAGAGGAGACGGCCGGGGAGGAGCATGCCGAAACGATGGAGGATGCCCTTCTGGAAAACTATTTTGAGGCGCTGCTGGCCATGGACGGAGACAGTGAGATACAGGCCGGCATCCATGGCTGTATTCACGGTCTGCTGTATGGCGGCGGCCGGGAGGATGTGGGCCGGATTGAGCAGGTATGCCGGGGGTATCTGACAGGGACCCGGGAACAACTGCTTAAGACCGCCATGTTTTTCCGGGGCCTGTTCTATGGCGCCAAGGACCTGGTGTTTGTGGGCAATACATTCCTGGGGATGCTGGATGTATTTCTGACACAGGTGGAGGAAGCGGATTTTATGCAGCTTCTGCCGGAACTGCATATGGCGTTCACCTACTTTACCCCGGCGGAGACGGACCGGATCGCCCGGACGGCGGCAGGCTTCCACGGCAGGAACCCCGCGCAGTTCCTGGAACAGCAGGCGGTTCCCGAGGCCTGGTATCTCTATGGGCGGGAATTGGAGGAATTTGCGCTGGCCTCCCTCTCCGGGGAGGATTGCGTATAGGGAATAAGAGGGATTATATGGACGACGGACAGGTTTTAAACAGATGGCGGCTGGTGCTGGGCAAATATGCCTCGGGGCAGATTTCCTACAGCGGCGGCGGAGTAAATTATATGGGTATGGAGGAAGTACTGGATTACCTGTATTCCCGGGAATATGGGGAGGAACAGGAGATTCGGAAAGATCGCCGGGGGGGCAGCGAGGGTTCTCAACTCACCGTGCCCGGGTGGCTCCATGAGATGAAAAAACTGTTTCCCAAACAGACCGTGGAGATTATGGAGCGTCATGCCCTGGAAAAATATGAGATGACGGAACTTCTCACGGATCCGGAAGTGCTGCGCCGTCTGGAGCCCAACCGGGAACTGCTGAAGACCATCATGGGACTGAAGCACATGATGAAGGGGGAAGTGCTGAACCTGGCCAGGGAGATCGTGCGCAAGGTGGCGCAGGAGATCATGGCCAAACTGGAGCAGGATGTGCGCCGGGCGCTGCAGGGGCGGCTGGACCGCACCAGCGGGAGCCCTGTGCGGAGCCTGCGCAATCTGGATATACAGAAAACCATACGGAAAAATCTCCAGCATTATGACGGGGAGCGGGAGCAGCTGGTATTGCAGCGGGTGTATTTTCACTCCCGGGTAAAACGGTATCATCAGTGGCGGGTGGTAATCTGTGTGGACGAGAGCGGTTCCATGCTGGATTCCGTGATCCACAGCGCCATTATGGCGGGGATATTTGCGAAACTTCCCATGTTGGATACCCGTCTGGTGATCTTTGACACCAATGTGGTGGACCTGAGCGGTCATGTGGAAGATCCGGTGGAGACCTTGATGAGCGTGCAGCTGGGGGGCGGCACCAACATCGCGGGGGCGCTGAACTATTGTGAGACCTTGATTGACAATCCCCACAGAACCTTGGTGGTGCTGATTTCGGATCTGTACGAGGGGGGCGGCTATCACAATCTGTACAGCATAAGCCGCAGCATCATTGAGAGCGGGGCCAGGTTGATTGCGCTCACCGCCCTGGACATGACGGCCACGCCCAATTACGACAGGCACGCGGCGGCCCAACTGGCCCAGATGGGCGCTTTCGTGGGGGCCATGACTCCGGAACAGCTGGCGGAGCATGTGGCGGATATGGTGGGATAGAAGGGAATAGGATAAAGAGCAGGATAAGGAATAGGAAAGAATAGGGTAGAAGAAACGATACATAGACGGGTGTAAGGCGATGATGGATTGGAGACAGAGCCTGGCGGGAGTGGACGAAGACTACCTGGTGGGCATCAGCAACAAGGGAATCGTAAAAAGGGCTTACAAGGACATGGAGGCGGAGGGCGACGGAGTTCGGGCGGCGGCAGCCGGGCTGGACTGGAACGCCCCGGAACTGACGGTGCAGGCAGCAGGGGAGACCGTGACCATTCGGTTTCCCCTGGGGGAGAGCCGATGCAGTTGTCCCTCCCGGAGCATATGCCGTCATGTGGTCATGGCCATTCTGCTGGCCAGGCAGGCAGCAGGAGACGGAGGGAGCGGTGAAGCCGAGACCGAAGGCTCGGGGCGGGAAATCGGTATATCGGAAGAGGATGTGGCGACGGGCCGGGTTCCGGGAGCACCCGAAAACCAAGGTCCTGCCGGCGAGGCGGACCAGGGCAAGACGGATTGCGGCAAGGCTGACCAGGGAAAGGCGAGCCAAGGGAAGGCGGTCCACAGCGAGGCTGGCCAGAGAAAGGCGAGCCAAGGGAAGGGGGCCGACAGCGAGGCGGACCAGGGAAAGGCGAGCCAAGGGAAGGGGGCCGACAGCAAGGCGGACCAGGGGAAGGGGGCCCACAGCGAGGCGGGCCAGGGAAAGGCGAGCCAAGGGAAGGCGGTCCACAGCGAGGCAGGCCAGGGAGAGAAAGCCCACGGCAAGGCAGATCACCGGGAGGGGGACCGGGAGCCGGGCAGCACGGGAGCCGCCCCTGCCGGGGAGGATTCCGGCCGCAGTGTCGGCAGCCTGGGGCAGCAGGTATGGCAGGAGATTCTGGCCCGGCCCAGAAAGCCGCTGTTTCGGGCGCTGGGAAACAAGGGTCTGCGGCGGCTGGCGGCGGCCATGGAGGCCGGCAATCTTCCCCGGGTGGAACGGGGCACGGTGGTGCATGTGGGGCTTCCGGGGCAGGATATGGCGGTTAAGCTGCTCTCTCCCCTGGAATACAGCACCTGCACCTGTCACAGGAAAGAACTGTGCAGCCACAAGGCGGAGGCCATTCTCTGGTGTCAGTATCTGGAGCATCAACTGACGGCGGAAGAACTGGCGGGGGAACTGGAACAGGAGCCTTCCTTTGACCTGCAGGAACTGGGGAACACGGCGGCACAGGTCAAGGACTGTCTGGAACATCTGCTGGAAACCGGGCTTGCCCGAAGCGGAACGGAGCAGGCACAGGAACTGGAACGTCTGGCCATCCTCTGCCACAATGCGGGCCTGCCCGGCTGGGAGGGGGATATCAGGGCCCTGGCGGAAGGATATGAGAAATATCTGCGCCGGGCGGCGGGGCAGACCATGGAAAAGCTGGCCGGGCAGCTGCAGCGTTTATACGGAAAGACCCTGCAGCTTAGGGAACTGGCAAAGCAGGCTTCCCTCCCCAATCCCAAAGGAGGCACCATCTCCCGGATCCAGGAACTGGCCGGGGCTTTCCGCTCGGAGTATCTGCCGGCGGGGGATCTGGAACTCACAGGGATCACCATGGAACATTTTGTCACCGATTCCGGCTACGAGGGGGATACGGTGTATTTTCTGGATCGTTCCGCGGGGACCTGGTATACCTACACCAATGCCCGGCCCACGTTCTATGAGGGGAAAAGAAGGAACGGCTATCAGGAGAAAGCCCCTGCCCCCTGGGGGCTGTCCCTGTCCCTGGAAGGGCTGGCCGGCGTGCGGTTATTGCTGCGGGGAGCCAGGAGCGATGCCGGAGGGCGTTTGTCCTCCAGCCAGGAGTCCAGGGGCGAAATCCTCGGAAAAAGCGAGCTGACGGTAGAAAAACTGGCGGGCTGGTATTACCGTGATTATGACAGGCTTTTTGAGGAACGGATTCCCGGGCCGGGTGAAAAGGCAGTTCCCGGTCTGGTGTTTGTCCAGACGGCAGGATTTGAGAAGGGGGTGTTCAATGAGATCACCCAGAAGCTGGAACTGCCCATCTGGGACAGGGGGGGCCGCCGGGTGATGGTGGAACTGCCCTATACCAAGCGGGAGGAGGCATCCATCCGTTACCTGGAACGGCTGAAACGCAAGCAGCAGCCTTGTTTTCTGGGCAGGGTCTACCTGGAGGGAAGCCAGATCCGCCTCTACCCGGTGGACGTGTTGGAGCGCCGGGAACTGGAGGAGACGGAGGATGAAGTCTTGGCGGAAAAGGGTTCCGGGGGTAAGACATATTCCCCAAAGAGCGGTCCGGGCGGAGAGAGTCGGGCAGAAGGCGCAGAGGAAACCCCGGAGGGAGACGCACAGTACCGCCGCCGGGAAGCCTGTCAGGCTCTGCAGAATTATCTGGAAGAGGTAAGCTGGCTGCTGCAGGAGATTTATCAAGTGGGCGGATCCACGGTGCAGGAAAGTACGCTGGAGGCCATGGGACGCGCGGAGAAGCAGGGGGCAGGGTATGGCATGACAGTCCTGTCGGATTGGCTGCGGCTGCTGGGGGAACATCTATCCCGGTCCCGCCATCGCCTGAGACAACAGCCTGCGGAGATCATGGATCTGTTTTGCAGGCTATGGCAGTATGTGCAGCTGTGCCGCCAGCGGACGGCCTACGATATGGCAAGCCTTACGTACCGGGGCATATAGACAATAGTATAGCAGGAGGAGCGATATGTTAAGAGCAGAAATTACACAAAACGACAAAATCATCAGCGCCCTGGAGGGGCTGCAGCTTGGGGGCGGGGAACTGGAAGCCGCCGAAAAGTATCTGAGAGGCGAAGCCGGAGAGGAAATCCTGGCAGGAATAGCATTTCGAGACATGACACAGATGTCGTCTGACAGCCTCCAGGCATTTGACCCTTTGTTTGATTCCTTCTATAAGAAAAAGCGTTATGAAGAGGCGGGAAAACTCTTTAATTTGCTGTACGCCATAGGTGGTTCCACCTGCGGCCAGTGCTTTCACTATATCCATGGATTCCGGAACATGGCCCACAGCGGCGTAATGAAGATTGACCGGGCCAGGGCCCTGGCAGTCTTTACCCAGGGGATTTCCATGAACAGCTACAATTATGGTGCCCACACACTTATGGAACTCATGGCGCCCCTGGCGGATTCTGATCCCCGGGTGGTGCTGCAGGCCTACAGGGAATACAGGGGAACGGCCAGCAACGGAAGCATCCTGCTGATAACCCTGTATTTCTGCCTCTGTGATAAGGTAGAGGACAGGGCTTTACTGGAGGAATATGAGAATCTGGTTATGGAACCGCTGGGAATGATCTTCACTCCGGACGCTTCCAAAGTGCCGGAGGTGCGTGAACTGACAGATCAGATCCGGCAGGGAGGGCTGAACAGGGAACAGCTTTCGGTGCTGAGAAACAGGAAGGTCAATGAAACCATATTCACGCTGCTGGGAGGCTGTGCCTTTGTCAATTATGGGCTTTCGGAAAAGCTGCGCAATGTGGTGGTATTCTGCGGCGCGGCATCCCCGGCGTTGATGCTCAGTGTGATGGAGCGTATGGATATCCGGGGAGAGATGAAGCGTCTGGGAGGTGAACTGCAGGAACTGTTCGGCATCTCCAGCCGCGAGGTGATCTCCTGGGCGGCGCGGCGGATCCAGGGGGGACTGACGCATCGCACAGCGCTGGACATAAGCGAGGTAAAAGCGATTCTGCAGGGACAGTTCGACCGGCATCCCGCGGAGTTTATGGAGGGATACAACCAAGCCGATTATCAGGCAGCCAATTTCATGGCGGAAATCATACGGGAAAAGGACCCGGATCTGTACCGCAGAGAGGTGCTGCTGAACGGTCGGGACGCCCAGAGGGACAAGGTAGTGCAGCTTATTTTGTCCGCCAATAGAAGCAAGGTACCTCAGGTATGCAGAGATTACCTGGAGGGCAAGTCTCAGCTGGAGGCTCTCTACGCCATCCGGGACCAGTTGGCTTCCCCGTATTACGGGGCCTACTGGGAGTGCAGGAAGGCTCTGGAACAGTATGTCAATACTTATCACGACGAGGGATTCTACAGCCGCTGCATGGCGTTTATGGCATTGTGGGGAACCAGTTATTTCTTTACCAGTTTCAGCGCGTCAACCTCTGAGAAAGAAGCCTTTCGGAAGGAGTTGGAACATATCTTCCAGGGCTTGTCGCTGGCCGGGGTCCGGCTGGAAGATCAGATCCAGGTGGTGAGCCTGATGATGGATAATACCTATGAGGAAAACAAAAAGCAGGCCATGCTCCAGGGAAGTCTTTCCGTTTTCCGGCAGTATCTGGCGGAACGCACCCAGGAGACAGTGGACGCCCTTGCGGGAGCCGGAGCCGACGGACGGCATTTTGCCCTGCTGGTATATGGCGGAGAGGCCAATCTGCGGGTGACAGAGGAGAACCGGGAAGTCTGCGGCGCGGCTCTGGCCGAGTTTGCCAAGGGTAAGGATGCCTGGAAAGAGCAGATTTTGTCCTATACCCAGGACAGTTCCAAGCTGGTGAAACAGGAGCTGGAGCAGATGCTGGCGGATCGCCCCGGCTGGAGGGAAGAGGTGACGGGGCTGCTCTCTTCCAAGAAGGCGGCGGAGCGGGAACTGGGCATCCGGGTACTTTCCAGATGGAATACTCCTCAGGATCAGGAAGCCCTGCAGGCCCTGTATGAAACGGAGAAAAACGCCAAAATCCGGGCTCTGCTGGATACCGCCCTGGGCCATGCCCCCGCAGCGGAAGGGGGGACGGAGACCGGCGGACCGGCCCTGACTCTGCAGGACCTGGTCAGAGAACTGCATAAGGGAGGCAAGAAGCGGAGCCTGGCCTGGGCTTATGAGACTCCATTCAGCCCGGTACATAAAAAGAGCGGGGAACAGGCAGAAGAGGAATATTTGCAGGCTCTGCTGCTGTGCTACTCCTCCATGTCAAAACCCGGAATCAACAAGGACGGGGCCCTGCTGGCGGAGGAGTTGGATTCCCGGGAACTGGCGGTCTATATGGGAGAACTGTTTGACAAGTGGATGGAGGCCGGAGCGGAGGCCAAGAAGCGCTGGGTGCTGTTTGCCGCTTCCATATATGGCGGCAGCGATATCATACCAAGACTCCACCACCAGATTCAGGAGTGGCCCCAGATGGCCCGGGGGGCCATCGCATCCGACGCGGTGCAGGCTCTGGCCCTGAGTCCCCAGCCCCAGGCCCTGCTCATCGTGGACGGTATCGCCCGGAAGTTCAAGTTCAAGCAGGTCAAGGCGGCCGCAGGCCAGGCGCTGGAATTCGCCGCAGAACAGCTGGGACTGACCCGGGAGCAGCTGGAGGATAAGATCGTGCCCAGTCTGGGTTTTGACGAGCATATGGAGCGGCATTTCGACTATGGGAACCGCAGCTTTACCGTGACCATCACTACTGCTTTGGAAGTGGAGGTCTTTGACGAGAACGGCAAGAAGCTGAAGAATATGCCCGCCCCGGGTGTTAAGGATGACGCGGAGAAAGCGGCGGCGGCCTATGGGGCATTCAAGGATATGAAGAAACAGATGAAGGCCACCGTGAGCAGCCAGAAGCAAAGGCTGGAGATGGCCCTGTCCACAGAGCGCAACTGGACCACGGAGGCATGGCGGGAACTGTTTGTTCAGAATCCCATTATGCACCAGTTTGCCATCGGTCTGGTGTGGGGGCTGTATGAGGATCACAGACTGGTTCAGAGTTTCCGCTATATGGAGGACGGTTCGTTCAACACCGAGGATGAGGAGGAGTACGAACTGCCGGAGCAGGGGCAGATCGGTTTGGTGCATCCCATAGAACTCACAAAGGAAAGCCTGGAGACCTGGAAGCAGCAGTTGGAGGATTATGAGATCACCCAGCCCATCGAGCAGTTGGACCGGGCGGTATACTATCTCACCCAGGAAGAGCAGAAGAGCAAGAGTCTGGAACGCTTCGGCGGTGTGCTCATCAACGATCTGTCCCTGGGTGGCAAGCTCACTGCCCTGGGCTGGTACCGGGGTTCCGTGCAGGATGCGGGATGCTTTTACACCTACTACCGGGAAGATGCCTCCGTGGGCCTGGGGGTGGAACTGCATTTTTCCGGCAGTTTTGTGGGCAGCGGCAGCATGGGAGGCGAGGAGATCACGGTATATGATCTGCGCTTCTACAAGGCCGGCACCATAGAGAGAGGTTCCTATTGTTATGACGAAGCCGAGGGGGAGAAACAGCTGTCTCTGAAAGATATTCCCCAGAGGTATTTCAGCGAGATTGTGTGGCAGATGACCAAGGTCACGGCCACCAGCAAGGAGAGGGATGAGGACTGGAAGGCCGGGAGACGGTAATCGAAAGGAGGCGGACACATGGAGGCGGATATCAGATGGTTGGACGATCCAAGGGTGTTCCGGGTGGGACAGAGCCCGGCTCACAGTGATCATGTGTATTATGAGAACAGAGAAAGCCTGGAGGCGGGGAATTTTACCCTGCGGCAGTGCCTGAACGGGGAATGGCAGTTCTGCTTCTCTGTGAATGCGGGCAGCAGGCCGGCGGATTTTTACAGGGAGGACTATGACCGAACCGGTTGGGACGGGATTCCCGTGCCCATGCATATTGAGATGGCAGGATATGATAAGATACATTATATTAATGTGGTGTATCCCTGGGAGGGGAAGATGTTCCGCCGTCCCGCCTGCACCATCGAAGGCACCTGGCCGGGGGAGGCAGAATCCGGCGGGGACGGAGCCCAGACCGCAGGTGCGGCAGCCTGGGAAGAGAACGGGAGCTTCAGCCGGGCCTCCTACAATCCCGTGGGTTCCTATGTAAAGGTCTTTGACCTGGAGCCGGCCCTGCGGGGGAAGCCGGTGAAAATTTGCTTCGAAGGAGTGGAACAGGCCATGTATCTGTGGCTGAACGGCAGGTTTATCGGATATGCGGAGGACAGCTTTACCCCCTCGGAATTTGACTTGACGCCGTATATCCGGGAACGGGGCAATGTGCTGGCGGTGGAGGTGCATAAGCGCAGCACCGCCAGCTACCTGGAGGACCAGGACTTTTTCCGCTTCTTCGGTATCTTTCGGAGTGTGTACCTGTATGCCTGGCCCGGCCTGCATGTGGAAGATTTGTGGGCCAAACCCCGGCTTCTGGGGGATAATACCTCGGGCAGCCTGGAACTGGAACTGCGGCTTGCGGCCTGGGGGGATGCGGCGGAAACCCTTTCGACGGCCCTGCCTTCCTCCTACCGGGTAGGGATTACCCTGGAGGACGGGGAAGGCAGGCTCCGCTGGTCCCTGGAGGTCCCGGCGGCCCGCAGCATTCATATAGAACCGCAGCAGGTGGGCAGCGTGACCCCCTGGAACAACCATAATCCCTGCCTGTACCGGCTGCTGCTCACTCTGCTGGGCCCCGGGGGAGAGGTTTTGGAACTGGTTCCCTGTGAGATAGGCTTCCGCCGCATTGAGATTGTGGATAAAGTCATTATGTTAAACGGGAAACGCCTGATTTTTACCGGGGTGAACCGGCATGAGTGGAGTGCGAAAGGCGGCAGAGTCATTACGACAGAGGATATGGAACGGGACATCCGCATTTTTGAGGACAATAATATCAACGCGGTGCGCACCAGCCATTACCCCAATCAGATTCCCTGGTACGGTCTCTGCGATCGCCACGGCATCTATATGATCTCCGAGACCAATCTGGAAACTCACGGATCCTGGCAGAAGCCGGTGGGGGATGAGCCCTCCTGGAATATTCCCGGCAGTTTTCCGGCCTGGCGGGAAGCGGTGCTGGACCGGGCCAGAACCCATTTTGAGACATTCAAGAACCATCCGGCCATTCTGATGTGGTCCCTGGGCAACGAATCCTTTGCCGGGGAGAACATTGCCGCCATGAATGCTTTCTTTAAGGAGAGGGACCCGGACCGTCTGGTACATTATGAAGGCGTGGTGCATAACCGGGAATACGAGGACCGGATTTCGGATGTGGAGAGCCAGATGTACACCGGCCCGGAAGGCATTGCCGGGTATCTGTCCAATGCCCCCAAAAAGCCTTTTATTCTCTGTGAATACATGCACGATATGGGCAATTCCCTGGGGGGAATGCAGTCCTATATGGATTTGCTGGACCGATTTGAAATGTATCAGGGCGGATTTATCTGGGATTATATGGATCAGGCCATTTTGGCGGAAGATCCCGTGACGGGCAGAGAGGTGCTGCGCTACGGCGGCGATTTTGACGACAGACCTTCGGACTATGAGTTTTCCGGGGACGGTATTCTGTTCGCGGACAGAACCCCCAAACCGGCGTTGCAGGAAGTGAGGTATTATTATGGAAAATATCGGTAAGGACAGGGCGCTTTCTCCGGCAAAGGGCAAGGACATTGCCCCGGGAGCGGCTGCATCTCCCCGGCCCGGAGGGATGAGAGTGGTGTACGGGGATTGTACCCTGGGTCTGCAGGGGCACAATTTCCGTTATATTTTCAACTATGGTATAAAGGGACTGGAATCACTGGTAAAAAATGGTCGAGAGTGGATGTACCGGGGACCGCTGCCCACGTTCTGGCGGGCGCTGACGGACAACGACAGAGGCAATGGCCTTCATCTGCGCAGCGGCATGTGGCTGGCGGCGGACCAGTTCATCCGTTACAAAGGAGTGAAAGTACTGGTGGACGGTCTGGAACTGCGCCAGCCGGACCCCAGAGGGAACAATCGGTTTACAGGGCAGGAGACTGCCTGCGAGGCGGAAGTGGCCTATACCTACGAGACCATTACCCAGCCTGCCGCCGCGGTGGAGGTAAGTTACCGGGTGGAGGCAGAGGGCCGGATTCTGGTGAAAGTATGCTATCATGGCCGGGAAGGTCTGCCGGAACTGCCGGTGTTCGGTATGCGGTTTATACTGCCCACTCTGGCCAGAGGCTTTACCTATGAGGGCCTGTCCGGCGAAACCTATCCGGACCGTATGGCAGGCGGCATTCCTGGAGTCTATGAGGTGGAGGGCCTGCCCGTGACCCCCTATCTGGTGCCCCAGGACTGCGGCGTACATATGGACAGCAAATGGGTGCGGGTCCGTCCCGGCAGGAGCAGCAGCAATGTGACCAAAGGGCCGCTGGCACTGCCTGCCGCCGGGGAAGAAGACTGTCTGGAAATCCGCATGGCGCAGGCTCCCTTCGCCTTCTCCTGTCTGCCCTACACGGCCCAGGAACTGGAGAATGCCACCCATCAGGAGGAACTGCCCCTTCCCAGGCGCACCGTACTCTGCGTGCTGGGTGCGGTGCGGGGCCTGGGAGGCCGGGACACCTGGGGGGCGCAGCCGGAACCTGCCTTCCGTCTGGACGCCGCCGGGGAGATCGGATATGACTTTTATATTTTCTAGCTTGCCGGTGGAGTCGCTTCGAATATAATATGAACGGCTTATCGGTTCGGAATCTGCCATGCTCTTGCCGCATGGCAGATATTTCGTTAAAAGTATTTGCCAGAACGGATATATGATGGTATACTTCATAGAAGTTAATACCTATGTTTTTTGTAGGAATGCCATCTACGCAGGGAGCAAGGAAATGTATGGACGATAGATTGCTGGGAATCGTTGTGGATTCCTTTACCAAAATCTTAATACCGGGTATCAGGGTGACCATACCGTTGACAGTTCTGTCATTTTCCTTCGCCATGGTGATCGCCGTGACGGTGGCCATGATCCAGTTTGCCAACGTAAAGGTCTTAAAGCAGATCAGCCGCTTTTATATCTGGGTAGTCAGGGGTACCCCCCTGCTGGTACAGCTATATGTGATTTTTTACGGCCTGCCCAATCTGGGGATCATCATTGACCCTTTTCCCTGTGCGGTGCTGGTATTCTCCATCAACGAGGGAGCCTACTGCGCCGAGACCATGCGGGCGGCGCTGGAATCCGTGCCCAAGGGACAGATTGAGGCGGGGTACTGCGTGGGCATGGGTTATCTTCAGATCATGCGGCGTATCGTGCTGCCCCAGGCTTTCCGCATCGCCTTCCCGCCCCTGTCCAATTCCCTGATCAGTATGGTAAAGGACACTTCCCTGGCGGCCAATATCACGGTGGTGGAGATGTTTATGGCCACCCAGCGCATCGTGGCGCGCACCTATGAGCCCCTGGCGCTGTATATCGAGGTGGGACTGATTTATCTGCTGTTCTGTACGGTATTGACAGGCTTACAGCATATGGGTGAGCGCAGACTCAGCATCACGGCGGAGAGGAGGAAGGAACCTTGGTACAGGCACGTAATATCACAAAGTCGTTTCAGACGCAGGTAGTTCTCCGGGGGGTGGACCTTTCCGTGGAAAAAGGGGATGTGGTGGCCATCCTGGGTCCCAGCGGTTCCGGCAAGACCACGCTGCTGCGCTGTCTGAATTTTCTGGAGACGGCGGACGGAGGCACGCTGGAATTCGACGGGGAAACCTTTAGAATGGGCCATGTGTCCCGGAAAGATATCGCCCGGCTGCGAAAAAAGACAGCTTTCGTATTTCAGAATTACAATCTCTTCAGCAACAAGACGGCCCTGCAGAATGTGACGGAAGGGCTGATTGTGGGGCGGGGGATGGACCGGGAGCAGGCCCGGGAGATCGGCAGGCGGGCTCTGGACAAGGTGGGCCTGTCGGACCGCTATGACTACTTTCCCCACCAGCTCTCCGGCGGACAGCAGCAGCGGGTGGGGATCGCCAGAGCCCTGGCCACGGATCCCGAGATCATCTATTTTGATGAACCCACTTCGGCGCTGGACCCAGAACTCATCGGCGAGGTGCTCACGGTGATGAAGCAGCTGGCAGAGGAAGGGATGACCATGTTGGTGGTTACCCATGAGATGGGTTTTGCCCGGAATGTTTCCAACAAGGTGGTTTTCATGGAAGACGGCCGGGTACTGGAGCAGGCCGGTTCCAGGGAATTTTTTGACAATCCCAGAGAGGAGCGGATCCGGGCTTTCCTCCGCACCCTGCAGGGAGAAGCCGGTGCTTAAACCATGTATCCCGTTTCGGAATGGAAGCTGTGCCATGGCCGGAAACGGGAGCCGAACTTGAATCGTAAGGAGCTTCCTGTATAATTCAAATATAGGGAATTCCAAGAAAGAAGGTTGAGA
>BLLU01000267.1 GCA_011959105.1 Lachnospiraceae bacterium
TGAAATTGGTAGGGTAGTTTTGTGCAAATTTCTATATTTGCTCATTTATAGTTATAATTCAAAAAATCCTTGAAACCACTCTGCAGCAAAATCTGTTTCCGCTGAATCCAGGTATTCAGCAAAGCCAGAATAAAGGTGCTGGCTGCCAGCCCCAAAACCGGTAGCAGAGCTTCCTCAAAGTTTGCGCCCACCAGCAGAGAATCTACGATCCACGCAGGAAAAATGATTGCCGGAAGAGGCAGCAGAATTGATACAATGACACTACACAGCAGGAGCATAAGATAGGCTGGATTCCATGACCAGGAAAGCCTGAACAAATAAATGATGGATTCTAATGTGTGCTTTTTCACTTTTCAACTCCCTACAAACAAATGAATTTCATTTAATTCACAGATAAATCATAAATGTCCATAATGAAAGTCCAAATACTCTTTTATATTATGCATTACTTGATCAATAGGAATATTTTGAGGACATCGATTTGCGCATTTGCCGCATTCAATACATTTTCGAATGTCATTTTTTCCAGCAGTTAATCGCTTGTATTTTAGTTTATTTATAAACTGATTATCTGTTGCAATGATTGAGTTAAAAGCATCACCTGAGGTATGTTTAATCCCCTTACACAATCCATGCAATAGCCGCAACCAGTACATGCTACACCTTCTACTGAATTGTATAAATTACATATTTCTACAAATTGTTTTTTCTCAAAATCTGTAAGACAGTCCGCTTTAGCATTTTGAAAAATGCGAATATTATCCTCTAACTGTATCAAATCACTCATTCCACTTAATACACTTGTTATGTATGGAGAATCATATAACCACCGAAAACACCACTCAATAACAGAATAATTTTTCCCCAACTTGAAGTATTTATCTCGGATTAATGCTGGTACATTATTCACTAGCCTTCCACCTCTGAGCGGCTCCATGATAAACAAGTCAACCCCTGTTTCATAAGCCAATTTAAGCCCTTCTACAGTTGCTTGTGAAAACATATCTGCTACATTCATTTGAACTTGGCACAAATCCCATATTCCATAGGATAGGATTTCACAAAAAACCTATATATTTAATTTTTCCTTCCTTTTTTAAAGATAACAAAAATCTATTATAATATGGAATTAATTATCTTATCCAATTGTTCAGGCAGCAAAAGTGTTGGTGTACCTCGAAACTGCCCTATGCCCAAATCATTCCGCTTTTCCAAATTAGAAAAAATCTTTCTAGAATCTCCACCCTATGAAGATCCCTATATTCGCTTTCAGGTATCAATCCTCTCTGAGTAAGGCCTGCCTCTCAGAATCCTTTCATTTTCCGAAGCCATTAACTTTTTGTATATTTTTGTTATCTAACATTTCCAAATAACTGTCCAGCCTTGCATTCACATAACCTGCAAACAGTTTTTCCATTGCTCCAAGATTATGCTTTACATGGTATTCATCAAATGCATTGTAATACGAAATTCGGTCTGCAAATTTAATGTCAATTGGCGGATATCCGGCTTTCATCAATTCCAAATTTACAAGCAGCCTTCCGGTTCTGCCATTTCCGTCTATAAAAGGATGAATCCCCTCGAATTCAATATGCAACCGTGCAAGCCGTGGAATGATATGATCTGTACTGCTCCTATAAGTCTCCAACAACCGTTCCATCTTGGGCTGGATCAAATAGGGCTGAACCGGTTCATGCTTCGCACCCATAATCCTGACAGGAACTCTCCTGTAAACACCTCGGTCCTCCCGTTTATCCGCCAATACAATATAGTGTATCTGCTTGATGATACTCTCCGATAAAGGCATCTGTTCTTTTACTAAATCCCGAACAAAATCAAATGCCTCTTTATGCCCGACTGCTTCCATATGATCTTTTAACGGCTTTCTGTCAATCGTCAGACCACGCAAAACCATATCCGTTTCACGAAGGGTTAGGGTGTTCCCCTCAATTGCATTTGAATTATAAGTATACTCAATAATGAATTCCTCAGTCAAGCGTTCCAGCTCACCCTCAGTCAACGGGCGTCTGGTATCCAGTTCTCTTTTCTTCCTGTCTATGGCTGCCAGTAAACTTTCTGTCGCTTTAAAACGTCCATCCTGTGGTTTTTTCGCATCTGATGGTATCATCCAGCTGCGCCCTTCTCGTGTGGCTCCCGAAATTTTTCCTTCCGAGCAAAGTATACGCACTCGTCTGTCAGAAATCCCCCACTTTTCTGCTGCCTGCTTTACCGTTATATACATAAAGATCGCATCTCCCTTTTTTCAATAGTATATCTTATTTCCGGAATATTATCAAGCGAAAAGGAATAATACTTTATTGTTTTCGGAATAATAATAGACCCAAAAATGCAATGCTTGCACTTCGAGTCTTGTTTTCCATACTTTCAGTTTTAAATATCCTCAATCGTAGTAAAACCGTAGTACCCTACCGCTCCCATTGCCGCGATTTGCCCCGTTCTGCCCCACAAGTGCCGCCAAATCCCAGCTATCCAATCTGATGCCGCGGCAAACAAATAGTATTTATCATCTTGGATTTATCCTTTCATAAGCCTTTAAACCTTGATGTATCAGGCTTCTTGGCACTTTTCTTCAACTTACTGTTTTACCTTACCTCACGCAAAAGTGTTATCTGTATACCAATATTGATAGACCAAGTCTTTTCTCCGGCAGAGATAACAAGGCGGCGGCCAGTTCTCCATTGGTAAGGGTAACTGTCTGACCGCAGATTATATCTTTTTGCCGCCGTCTGCTCCTGTCACGCCATGCATTGATAGCCACAAAGCGTATGACTGTTTTGCAAAAGCCGCGGAGATTATACATGATGTGTTCTCTATAGGCTTCTAAAAGGCATAGAGGATTCCCCGGGATATATATCGTTTACTCATAGCACTTACAATTCCAAAATAGCAAATATAGAAAACTACAATACATGCCCCAAACTCACCAGTTAATGTAAGCAGAATATTATTCAAAGAAGCTGGCAATATTAAGTTCATTTTTCCATTCAGTAATGGTATGCAGAATAAAATAATCAACAAAGGCATTATCATTGGAGAGGTCAATTTAATTGCTATCTGCTGATTCACAAGTTTTGCTATCTGCTGATTGCTTTTTCCCATACAGCCCATTATCTGATAGCTTTTTGAATTTTGCCTGAGCTCTATAATCTGCCGCAAAGATAATATTGAAAAATAAATAACCAAAAACACAATACAGATACTTATTTGTGAAGTTCCCATCCACTGGCGCATAGCCGTGTCAAAAAGCTGAAATTCCGGCTGCAGCATCAATATTCCAGTCACAAAAGAACATCCGGAAAACAAAAAGCATATGCAGAAAATAGCATTAACCATAGCAGCTGTTTTGAAATTTGATGTTACATTTGCCATAATATATAGCCTGTCTTTTTGATATATTCCAACGGATTTCATTCGCCTGTACGCATATAAATAACCAAACACCCATTTGTAAAAGGCAAAGACAGATATTAACAAAGGTATTGCTGCAAAAGATACGGGATAAACAATATAAACTTCCGGCAAAAAAGCAATGCCGCAAACGCAGCCAATTAAGCACACAAAACACAAAAAGAATATAATGCCCCATCTTTTATAGTTTCCTATGTTTTTTGCGCCTTGATTGCGGTTTCTTTCAAACATCAGCTCCCTTATTTGCAACTTGTCTAAGCGTTGTTTCAACCGAAAAGAACACACTGTTTCAATAAAGCAAAAAAACAGAAGCGTATAGAACATACTTTTACCATAAAGGAATCCGCAATGTTTCATTTCATGCAGCGGCTCACGGAAATACCAAAATCCATATACAGAAAAACCCATTGTTGTTCCTGCTATATAGCAGCAAAAACCAATCAACAGGACTTCGCATAAAAACAGCCGGGTTAATCTCTTTTTTCCCATACCTAATAACAAATAGCTTGCAAATTCTTTTGCCCGCTGCTTTAGCATGAAAGTGTCTATATATTCAACTAAAACTATTTGAATGGCCGCAATTAACAATGGCAGAGATATTACTTGAAAACCGGCTAATTCTCCTATAATGGTTATACAATTAGATACTTCTATAATTGCCAAAAGAACGGTCATGGCAGCAACATATAAAAGATAATCTATAAAAGACCGCCTGGCATTACGGATTGACAACTTCAAGTACATCATGGCCTTCTCCCTCTATCCATTCTATTTTCTTCAAAATATCCGCGAAAAAAGTATGTTTGCTTTCCTGTTCCCGGTTTAAGGCTGTTTTAATTTCGCCGTCTTTCATAAACAAAATGCTGTCGCAATAGCTGGCTGCCATAACGTCATGCGTAACCATCAGTATTGTTGCGTTATACTCTCTGCAAAGCATAGCCAGTGTGTCCAAAAGCTGTCTGGCAGCATGGGAATCTAAAGCCCCGGTAGGCTCGTCCGCAAGTATAATATCCGGATTTACCACAATAGCACGGGCGCAGGCGCAGCGTTGCCGTTGTCCTCCCGATACCTCGTATGGAAATTTATCTAATATTGCCGATATATCCAGCTTTTCAGATAAACTTTGAATCATCGGACGAATGCTCTCTTTGGAAACCTCTTTAATTGTCAAAGCAAGCGCAATATTTTCATAGATCGTCAAAGTTTCAAGTAAATTGTATTCTTGGAAAACAAAGCCTAAATGTCTGCGGCGGAATTCTGCGGTATCTTCGTCCGGTATATCTACTATATTCTGCCCGCTTATTCGTATCGTCCCATTTGTTGGCTTGTCTATTGTGGCTATTAAATTAAGCAATGTTGTTTTCCCGGAACCGGAAGCCCCCATAATTCCAACAAAGCTGCCGTGCGGTATCTGAAAACTTACGTCATTTACAGCTAATACAGAATTATTTTCCGTTTCATAGAGCTTGGAAACATTTTCAACTTCCAAAACATTTTGGGTTGCTGTATCACATTCTTTTGCTTCCCATTTATCATGTCCTAACCAATTTGTAATCACGTCCATAAGTACCTCATCTGCTTTTTCTTTCAACTTTTCTTCTGCAATGCACTCACCCGCAAATAGTTCATTCAAAGTAACCTCTAAAAGAGTGCATAAAGGCATAAACAAAGATAAATCCGGCATAGAACGTCCTGTTTCCCATTTTGAAATTGCTTTATCGGTTATTTCCAGTTTTTCTGCTAACTGGCTTTGTGTCCAGCCTTTTGCTCTCCTGCGTTCGGAAATAAAAGCTCCAATCTTAATTTGATTCATTATCCAGCCCTCCTGCTTGCGCTAAATTATATAAATCCGGCATAAAAATGAACACCTACCAACGGTAGAGTTAGATCAAACGGGGCTTTTTGCCTCTACCGACAGTATAGTTCTAAACGGAATCTGACAAATTATAAGGAAATATATACATTCAGATTATATCATTCCGCTATCTCTAAATCTATCTTGTTTTTGGTATTCAAAAAAGAGAATGGAAACGGCTTATTATTTTTAGACATAAAAAGAGCCGCCAAACTGTGATTTCTCACAAATCTGTCGGCTATGGGTCCAATTCCTCCGGTGCAGTCAGACACAAAACAAGCACTCCCGCCACAAGTGGTATCATATGATACCTCCAGCTAAAAGTGATTTTGGACATTTGATATATTATAATTGTTCAAGGCAAGCCTGGATTTCGGCACATACAGCGCGGTCGTTTTCAAACATCTTCGCAAACAGGCGTTTCAGCGTTTCCTGTGTTTCCTTTTGTAAAATCAAAGCTGCGGACTGCTCTGTAACAGCATATCCGGTCTCGGGTCCTACCCCCAGTGCGCCCCATATCTTCCATCCGATACCATGTGTTTCATCATTTCCATCCTCGATATATTTTGACAAAAAAATATGGGTCAGCCGACTATGTATCTCTTTATTTGTGCAAATATTGCATAGCAGGTTTTCGTGTCCGCCGAATGCTTCCGCGGCATGCCATCTTGCTTCAATAGGCACACCATTGATGCCGCACATCATGCCGGCGGTGTCCATGGCGTTTTCCGACGTCACATGGTCGAGCACATCCATAATCACGCGTTCCAGCGCCCCATGCGCCTCATAGGACAGAGCTGCGATGCGTTCCAGGAGTTCTTTGTAGGACATGTCAGGCGCAGTATTGCCGGTGATGACAATGGCATCACGCAGCATGGAATGCCAGTTATCAGGTAAAGCATGAAACTTTGCATCCAAGCCAAATACAGTATCTGCGTCATAGCCCACCGCCAGAATCCATTCCATTTCATTTTCTAACCGCAGCAAGGTCGGCATACCAGCGTGGATGCCGTCAAAAGACAGTGATAGACAGACAGCTGGTGGCGTTCCAGTAAATGATCTCCACAGGGGCTGCAATGGATGCAATAGCGGCGGTTAGGCGCACACCAATACGGCGTTTCTTCCGTATATCCGCGCGCAGTGACCAATGCAGATGCAAGTGCCGCAGTGAAATTGTCCGATTCCGCATCCACCGGAAAGGGTACCTGAGTTCAACACTAAAAGGCTATTTGAGTCCCCTGTCATTACCCGATCCGCTCCAGCAGGCACTCCGGCTGGAAAGGTTTCACAACAAAGGCATCCGCTCCATACTGTAATGCCTGCCTTACATTGCTTTCCTGCGACAAGGCTGAAAGCATGACTACCTTCAGTCCGGACTGTCCTGACTTTATCCTCCTCAATACCTCCAGACCGTCCATCCCCGGCATGTTAATATCAAGCAGGCATACCTCTACTGTCTCTTCCTGCAGCATACTCAGGCACTCCTGGCCATCCCTCGCCTCTAAGACGATATGCCCACGATGTGTCAGTATGTCCTTCAGCATCATTCTCATAAAATTCGCATCATCGGCCACAAGGACTCTTTTGCTTTCCCCTGATACAGGAACGGGAATATAATCAAAAATGCTGTCTGCCTGGCTTTGGTTCAAAACCGAATCTGTATTCTCCCGTAATTCCCGGTTTCGATCAGATGGTATAATGCCCAGCAGTTCATCCGCGCTCACCCACAGCGCTTCCGAGAGCAAAGGTATCATGGCAATATCCGGATATGATACCCCCATCTCCCATCTTGATACGGCCTGGGGCGTAACATTCAGTTTTTCCGCCAATTCCGCCTGTGTCATGTTTGTCTTTTGGCGCCTGCGTTTGATTACATCTCCTATATTCATCCCATTTCTCCCTTTCCATACTGTCGACACCATGCAGATTTTTCATATGATAGGTTCAGCTTATCACACAAAGAGAATCTGCGTCAAACAATTAATGATTGAGGGAGATTTGCACCCTTATTCAACCAGTACACCGTCCACAATCCTGACAATCCGTTTTGCAGACTGCGCCACTCCCAAATCATGTGTAATCATTACAATTGTATTTCCCATTTCATTTAACTCTCTGAAGAGATTTAATACATCTTTACCGCTGGCCTGGTCCAGCGCGCCTGTGGGTTCATCCGCCAGCAGGATCGCCGGATTTCCCACCAGCGCTCTGGCAATGGATACCCGCTGCTTTTGCCCGCCTGATAATTCACCTGGTTTATGCCGGATTCGATGCTCCAAGCCCAGCAGTTTAATTGTATCAATACATTTCTTCTCTGCTTCCTCATGCTTCATCCCCCGCATCAGCAGAGGCATGATAATGTTCTGCATCACATTATAAGTGGGAATCAGTTGATAATTCTGGAAAATAAATCCTATTTTCAGGTTTCTAACCTCCGTCAAATCATCCTCCCTGGTCTCATGGATTGCCATTCCATCCAGATAATACTCCCCGCTGTCCATTACATCCATACAGCCCACAATATTCATAAAAGTTGTTTTGCCGGACCCCGAGGGACCCAGTATGGCCACATATTCCCCCTTATCTACGGAAAAACTAATATCCTTCAATATGGGCAGTCTTTCTTCTCCTAACATATATCCCTTGTTGATTGATTTCATCGCAATCATATTACACACTCCTATTCCTGATTCAGCGCAGCCACAGGCACCAGCCGAGATGCCTTATATGCAGGGTAAAATCCGAAAACACTTCCGGTGACCACGCCAAACAGCAATGACAATACCGCTCCCTGTATAGAAAGTTCAACCCGCACGGAAAAAAGCTCTACCAGCGGCGTGACTGCCAGCGCCAACAGAATTCCAATTACCCCTCCCACCAGGCTGGTACAGCTTGCTTCCAAAAGAAATTCCAGCAAAATCCCCTTTCTGGAACAACCAATGGCTTTCAGAATTCCAATTTCGTTAGTTCTCTCCTTTACCGTCACAAACAGCACATTCATTATACCTATTCCGCCCACGATAAAGACGATCGCCGCCATAGATATCAACAGCAGTGTCAGGGTCTCATTGGACGCGGATGCCGCATCCATTTTGCTTCCCGCGTCTGATATGGTAAAAACGGTATTTGGATAGCTTTCCCTTAATTCGCTTTCCACATCGGCCATTACCCTGTCTACCGACGTCACATCATCGGCTATCACCGTAACCGTTGGGCTGATACTGTTCCCGGTAATATATTTAATACCCGTTTCATAAGGGATAAAAATTGCCGAATCCGGACTGATTCCTGACGCGACGCTGCCCATTTCTGCCAGAACGCCTGCCACCACATAGGCCCTGTCATCTATGTATAATATATTATCATATGCAATGTAGGCATTTCCAAAAACAGCATTTGCCGCGGCGGATCCCAATATACAGTACTTCTCCTTGTTTTCATTGTTTTCCGCGGTCAGGAATTCACCGATTGCCATCTCCAGATTACTGATGGCTGCGTAATTATCCAGCACCCCTGCCACCGTATAATAAGATGCCGCGTCCAGGTTCCCACTTTCTACGGATGCCGTGGTGGAATAAGAAATAGTCACGTCAGATATCCCTGTGACAAAAGTCATCAGATCCTCCGCGTCTTCATAGCTTAAAACGACTTCCTCATTTGCCGCCGTTATTTCAGCAAAAAAGTCTCTTCCTCCTCTAAAGCTGCTTCTTCCCATGGAAAAACCTAAACCGGAATTTCCGCCCTCATAGGAAATGTCAACTGCGCCTGCATTCAGATTTTTAAACTGTTCTGCCACCTCTTCCTTACCGCCGGTACCTATTGCAATTACCAGCATAATTGTAGCCGACCCCACCACAATACCAATAGAAGTGAGAATTACCTTAAATTTATTCTGTGACCGATTCAGCCAGACAAGCCTGAAAATTTCCGATATTCTCATAATCCGCTCACCTTACTTTCTATCAGCACAGCATCCCCCTCTGCCAGTCCTTCCACGACCTGTATATATATTCCATCAGAGAATCCTGTGACGATTTCTTTTTTTATTATGTTCCCGTCCTCTTCCCGGATTTTCACATAACTTTTGCCGTCTTCCGTAATAACTGCCCGCTTATATATATACAGGCTCTCCTCACTCTGCTCGGTTACAAATGTGAGATCTCCTGTCATTCCCTGAAAAAGTCCCGACACATTTCCTTTCACGGTAACGGTTACCTCATATACGACATTTCCTTGGGAATCCGTGGATGCATCCGAAATTTCCATAACAACTGCCGTAAAAGTATCTTCCGGGTAAGCTGTAAAATGGATATTTGCCGCCGACCCCAAAGAGATTTCCGCCCTCTCCTCTTCATAGACTGTTACGGACATACTCACATCATCCATGTCATAAAGTGTTACCAATGCACTGCCGGTACGGATACTGTCTCCCTCTGCCAGTTCAACGCTTGTAATGACGCCGTTATATCGTGCCACTACTGCGTTGCCGCTTATGTAAGAACTGAATTCTTCCCATTTCTCCCGGGTTTCCTGATAGATTTCTTCCTGTGCCGCGGCATCTTCTTCCAAATACGCCAGTGTAATATCATAAGTTTCCTGTGCAGCTTTATATGCCAGATTCCTCAAATCATAAGTCTGCTTCGCACCCAACTGTCCCTGGGCCAAATTGCGCTGCGACGCATTATAATTTTCGGATGCCGTTTCCACATTTCCCTGCGCCTGTTCTATGCTGTTTTCCAACTGTTCTATCTGCTGCTTCAGAGAATCCACCGTTGCCTGTGCGCTCTCAGTCAATTCATAATAATACACATAATGCCCCACATCGGAAGTCGATGTATGATCCAGGCTATATTGACAGTTTTCCAAAACCTGTACCGCGTCATTGTAGGAATCTGTAATATCTGCCAGGCGGCTCTGGTACTCGGCCAGAGAAGTTATGGTCCGTTCCAGCGTTATTCTATTATTTTCTACAGTGTCTTTCAGTTCCTGAATGGCGGCATTATATTCTGTCTCTGCATAGTCCCCATAAGCCATACTGCTCTCATAAGTATATTCCGCGGTCTGTTTCGACAGTATCTGATCCGCGTATACAGCTTCCAGATCTGTCCTGGCTTTTTCCACATTGTCCTGCAGTTTCTGTTCTAACTCAGACACACTCTCTTCCGCTAATTCATACAGGACATCGCCTTCCGTAACCTGCTGCCCTACCGACACACGGACGGCGGACACTGTCAGGCTGGCGGCATCTCCTGTGTCGGTCAGGTTCCCTCCTCCTCCAAGCATTTGACCAAACAGGTCTAAGCCGCCGCCGGGAACGCCCATGCCCTCCATTCCCGACAGCAGGCCAACGGCATTGGTTTCATTGGAATTACCTGTGGAATTTCCGGTATCCACTCTCTGTAATGCGTTCATATCCAAGTCAAAATTTTGCTCCACCGTGCCGATATCAATACTGCCGCTTTTTGTGATTCCCCTTGTCAGTGTTCCGTATGCCACTTGTGTTTCTTTATAGGTATAGCTTTCCCGCTGGTTTCGTCTGTAAGCGATTATTGAAACAGCGCTGGCCAAAATCATCAGGCAGCCTGCGGTTGTAAGCAGAACCCTCCCTTTCGTGGCCTGCAATTTTTTCATTTTCCGTTTCATGGTTTCTGATCCTGCCTTTCCTTAACTTATTCAGGAAAACCAGAGGCAGCGATGCCGCCTCAGTTCGGTATTCCGCCTCGTCCGGCTGTTCCGCTTCCTCCAGGCATACCGCCTCCACCGGGCATACCGTCTTCGCCCCGTATTCCGCCCCCTTCGGGTCTCCCTCCTCCGCCCGGTATTCCACCGCCGGGCATCGTACCACCTTCAAACCCTTCTCCGGGGATTCCTTCCATACCGGCGGCCCCGTCCGGCCAATCAGCTCCCATGCCTCCGGGTCTGTTCTCGGGGGCATCACCATTGGTTCCCGAATCATTGCTCATTACGGCGTTCTCGGAACTTACGCGGCTTGCCAGATAAATGGTATCTCCTTCTTCCAGACCGGACAGGATTTCAATGTTAATGCCATTGTCAATTCCAACTTCCACTTCCTTCAGTTCCATTTCTCCCTCGGGAGTCTTATAATAAACATAAAATTTCCCGTCTTTTTCTATAACCGCTTTCTTGGAAATATACAAAATATCCTCTTTTTGTTCCGTTACAAAAATAATATCCGCTGTCATCCCTCCATAGAGAAGCGATGTTTCCCCCTCCACGGCAATTACCACTGTATAACTCACCGTATTGCTCTCTCTGGAGGTCGCCGTGGTATTAATGGAACGTATACTGCCTTCGTAAGAGGCATCTTTATATGCGGCGAAAGTAATATCAACCTTATCCCCAACCTCCAAATCTACAATATCTTCCTGGGTTACATCCACAGAAATGGTCATATCATCCGGCGTTGCATAAGACAGCATAGTTCCGGCATCCCGCAGGCGGTCTCCTGCCTCATAATTCACCTCTGTTACGATTCCGGATCCCTCGGCATACAGACAGCCATTCTCTCCCACAAATGCCTCAAAAGCCGACAGCTGCTCCTGTATTCTATCCTTTTCTTCCTCTGCCTCCTCAAGAGCCTCCTTCAAACTCTCCAACTGCGCTTCATAATTGATTTGGGCATTTTCACCATTGATGATGTTTTCCTGATAGGTCTCATCCGCGTCCAGCCTGCGAACGGTACTTCTTGCTGATTCTGCTGCCAGTTCTTTCTGCAGGGCCTCAACCTCCCTGGCATTATCCTCCAATTCCTGCTGAGCCCGGTTCAAAGCACTTTTCGCATTCTCGTACTGTGTCTGCAAATTCAGATACTCTTTCTGCAGCGTCATAAAGTTTACAGCATTGTTACCCTCCACAGCAGGTTTTTCCGCTCTCGAGAAATCCTGATTTGCTTCGTCAAAATCTTCCGTGGCTTCCTCCACCTTCTCCTGCAGGGAAGCGATGTTGGCAATTCGCCGGTTTATTTCTACCTGCAATCCCGTGATTTCATTGCTGATGGACTGGGAAGAATTCTCATAAATTGAATTAGCATATTGCTGATCCAGCTTCCGGATTTCATAATCAGTTCCGGCTTCCAGAACAGATAAACTGTACTCTGCCTGGGCCTGCGCATATTCGGATTGTGCTTCCGCAGCGGCGCTCTTCAAAAGCATCCGCACATCCGATATACTGTCCTGCGTAAATTTGTATAAGAGATCCCCCTCTGAAATTCTCTGACCGGGTCTTACATATACTTCTTCTATCTTTAAATATTTTTGCACCGCTTCATCGCCGTCTTCCTCCTGGTCCTCTTCTTCGTTCCCGCTGACATCCAGATCCAAATCATAAAGAACGGGGGTAATGCCGTATTCCAGAGAACCACTCTCCGAAACGCCTGTTTTCAGAATTCCCCGCTCAACGGTCTCTTCTTTGTAAATCCATTGTTCTTTTTCCAAAAGAGGCGCAATAAAGACAGTATAGCAGGCCGCCGACAGCAATAGACATCCGGCGGCAATTATTACCGCCAGCCTTTTCTTTTTTGTCTTTTTCATTTAGCCCTCCCTCCGTTCCCAATTTCCATATTACCGCTTTCCGAATTACGCGGAAGTCCTCCTTCCGTCATGGAAATCGCATTTTGAATCGCTTCCTCGTCCATTCCGAATATTACTGTTACAGATTCATTGGCCGGAACTGCCGCTGTATCACCTTTGAATTTGACCACAACGCTGTATGCTACATTTGTACGGCTGTCAGAATCAGATATGGGATTAACCTTTTCCACAGTCCCCTCATATCCGCCATATCCGCTGGTCTGAATGTACACCCGGTCTTCCAGAGCAATGCTCCCAATATCCTCCTGGCTCACCGATACTGTAACGGTCATTTCTTTCGGATTGCTATACACGAAAACAATACTTTCCGCGGCAAGGTTCCTTCCTGCCCTGACCATCGTCCGTAAAACAGTTCCGTCTTCGGAAGCATAGAAGTATCCGTCTCCCACGCTGTTTTCAAACAATTCCAGGTTTTCCTCCGCGTCTTTTCGATTATTTTCCAGCATCTCATAAGTTGTCTCCGCCTGCAAAAGGGCTGCCTCATAATCGCTTTGCGCGCTGTCCGCATTTGCCAAAGCCTTTTCATAAGTTACTTTTGCCTGCAGCAACTGGGACTGATAATTTTTTTCCGCCTCTGCCAATGCCTGCTCCAGTTCCGGAATCTTCAATTCCAAAGTCTGTAACTCAAACGCCCCGTTAACCAATGCGCTCTCGTAATCGCTTTCCGCCTGTTCCAATTTCTTTAATTGCATTTCCAACACATCATAAAGGGAAGCCAGCACCTGTATCTGGTCACTGCTCGGACCCGTATTCTGAACGGCATCGCCGCCGGATACAGTGTCCATACCTCTCATATCCCTGCCGCCCTGTCCCGTCACCTGGGACCATGAAACACCCCATTCATTCATCTTTTCCTTCAATGCTTCAAGCGTCTCATCATAAATCGCCTGATATTCATCCACCCTGAAATAACTTCTGTAGGAATCCTCATTGACATAGGACTGATATTCCGCGATTTCCTCCTGTGCCTCAAGCAGCCTCTCCTTTGCAGTGTCCACGGAATCCTGCAATCCTGTCAGACTTTCTTCATATATTTCCTTTGCCTGTTCTCCATTCAGCAGCTTACTGTCCAGCTCATACCTCGCGTTGATTTTACTCTGCTCATATTCAATCAGTCCGGAGCGGTATGCCAGATCAGCCTCTTTCAGTACCTGCTCCAACTCATCCCGCGCCTGTGCAACACTGGTTTCCGAAAGTTTCAAGACCCTGGTTCCTTCCGTGACCGTCTCCTCCGAACGGAGATATACTTCTTCTATTTCCAACTCGGTAACCAAATTTTCCACTCCGAATATCTCTTCCCTGATACCCACGCTGGTTACACCGCTTACCGCCGTCATATCTTCGGACTTGACAAGCGGCATTTCTCCCTCGGGTATGGTACCGAATGAAAAGGCCGGCTTTCTCTCTCCGCCGGCTTTGAAATAGATAATTCCCGCAATAACCGCCGCCGTGAGTATCACCAAAAAAATACCCCCAAATAGAACTATGCGCTTAACTGTTGCTTTCCTGTTCATTTGATTATCCTCCAACCTCCTTTTTCAGATCAGCCTCCTCATTATAGGATGAAAACTTGAAATGAAACTGAAAATACGGACTGAAACTATGAACATTCTGTGTTCTCCTTCCTGAAGCTGTGTACAGCCCCCAATTTTTTTAATATTGCATCCTCTTTTCAGCTTTGTTTCAGCTTTGATATGTACTATAATAAAAAAGAAAAGTGGGAGAAAGCATTATGAAAATACTTGTAATCGAAGACGAAAAACTGCTGGCTGATTCCATTCAGGCCCTTTTAACCAAAAAAGGCTTTGAAGTGGAAGTCGCATATGATGGGGAAACAGGCAAAGAGTATGCGGAATTGGGAATATATGATCTTTTGATATTGGATGTAATGATGCCCAAAATGAACGGCTACGAAGTTGCAAGAAAAGTGCGTGCTACAAAATGCGGCACCCCCATCCTGATGCTGACCGCAAAATCCGAATTAGAGGACCGCATAACCGGTTTAAATGCCGGCGCGGATTATTATCTGACCAAACCTTTCGACACCAGAGAGTTATGGGCCTGTATCAACGCCCTGCTGCGTCGCCAGGGAACACAGGTAAATGAGGTCGTTTATGGCAATACCTCTCTGGATCTGTCTTCCGGGATGCTGGTGTGCGGAACAAATTCCATCCGTTTATCCGCAAAGGAATTTGATATTATGCGTTTTTTATTACAATCCGGCAGTCACAATCTATCCAAAGAAAGCATCCTTGCAAGGGTTTGGGGATATGATTCAGACGCCGTGGAAAATCACGTGGAGGTTTATGTAGGTTTTCTGCGTAAAAAACTCTCCAGCATCGGTTCCAATATCCGCATAGAGACCATCCGCAGAATGGGGTATCACTTAGAGGTAGACTAATCATGACCAAAAAACTCCGTCATAAATTTATTGGGATCATTATGAGCATCGTAACCATTATGCTCTGTGTCATTATGTCCATGATTTATTTGTTTACGAAAAGGAATCTGGAAAGTGGCAGTATTAATATGATGCAGAATCTTTCCGAAAAACCGTTTTTGCAGCATCTCCCCAATGATTTGCAGAATGACATGCGCTTTCCTTACTTTACCCTACAGTTAGACCCACGGGGAAATCCGATTGCCGCAGGCGGCGGATATTACGATCTTTCTGATGAAAACTTTTTGAAAAGCCTGATTGAAACCACTTTGTCCTACGATGCCCCCATAGGTATTATAGAGGAATATAACCTTCGATTTTTACGTAAAAAAACCGCAGGCAGCCAGATTTTTATCTATGCGGATATTTCCGGCGAACTGGCGACCTTAAATAATTTATTGCGGAACTGCATTTTCATTGGCATCGTCTGCTTCCTTGCCTTCCTCTGTATCAGTTTTCTATTGGCAAATTGGATTGTACAGCCGGTAGACAAAGCCTGGCGTCAGCAACGTCAGTTTATTGCCGATGCGTCTCATGAACTGAAAACTCCCCTGACTGTCATTATGACGAACGCAGAAATGCTGCAGAATATGGATTATGATGAGGCAAGTCATTCGACATTTTCTTCAAATATCCTTGTCATGTCCAGGCAGATGCGCGATCTGGTGGAACAAATGCTTGAACTGGCCAGAGCCGACAATGTACAGGATGACATGGTTTTTTCCTCTTTTGATCTCAGCCGGCTTGTTTCGGAAGCTATTTTGCCGTTTGAACCTGTATTTTTCGAACGGGGACTTACATTACACACAAATATAACCGAGAATATCCGAATAAACGGCAATCCTTCCGAACTGCACCAGATTCTGGATATCCTGCTGGATAACGCGCATAAATATTCCCATGAAAATGGTTCCACATGGGTCACTCTACAAAGACATGGTAAAAATCACTGTTTGTTGACCGTTGCCGACGAAGGTGAAACAATCCCTCCGCAGGATCTGTACAATCTTTTCAAAAGATTCTATCGGGCCGATCAGGCGAGAAGCCGCAACGGCAGTTTCGGGCTTGGACTCTCTATCGCCGAGTCTATTGTGAAGCGCCATAAAGGAAAAATATGGGCAGAGAGCAAAAACGGTATTAATACCTTTTTTGTGGAATTGGGGAAATTAGGATCGTGAAAAAGGCATCTCGGGAAAGATGCCTTTACTTCTCTCTTATCAGATATGATTGAGCAGCCACTCAACGCCGGATTCTTCCTGAGCTACTTCCGGATCTTTATTGGTCATGACAACGGCAGCGGAAGAATCTTTGCAGTTGATTTTCAGCATACACTGCCCGTTCTCCCCCCATCCTTTAGAGACAATCGTATCTTCACCGTACTTGAACAAGCCTAAACCCACCCAGGGAAAATTTTCAACCGGCTTCATCATTTCCCGAACGGATTCCTGGCCTAAAATACGCCCCCGTCCATTGAAAGAATCTATAAAATCCCTGGCGATAACCATAAGTTCTGCCGGTGAACTCCAAAGCCCGGATGCCGCAAGATCGGGGTTTATGGGATATTTCCCCTCAATGGGCGAATCGTCTCCTTTATATCCCGTGGCCAGATTTCCTTTCCGGGAAAAGAATCGAATTTTTTCCCGGGTCCCGAAAAAGATGTCTTTCAAGCCCAATACAGCAAAAACAAGTTCTTCTGCCAAATCAGCAAATTCTTTTCCGAAAACTTCCTCCAGCATTAATTGCAATACACAAAATCCTGCGTCCGAATATTCAAAAACGGTTCCCGGACTCTGCCGCACAAGCGCAGGAAGATTATTATAGGTCGTTGAACCCTCTAAGATTTCCACTAAACCGATGGCCTGATCCGTCAGCCTATGTCCATAAAAGCCATCTTCGCCGTCTACGATTCCGGATGTATGTTCAAGTATATGTCTGATGGAAACATTGCTTTCATCCCCATTCAGATCAAGAAGTTTCCATCTTGATAAATAGGAGTTTACCGGTTGGTCAATCTCTATGACTCCCTGTTCGGAGAGTTTCATAATACAAATAGCGGTGATAAACTTGGAGATTGAACAGGCCGGAAATATGGTATGTTCATCCACTTGGGAATGACTTTCCCGATCCGCGGCCCCATGGAATGCATACTTGGCAGTTCCGTTCTTTTGAATATACCCGCAGCCGATTCCGGGAAATCTTTTTACAATCTCATCCACCATACTTATAACATCCTTTCAGGTCAATCTCCTTACTTATCTTCACAAAACTAAATTTGCATACTACTGCTTCCTACTTGGTAGTTCCATCCGCATAAATAATGGCCGTTACCCCATAATCAAATTGCAGATCCGCAAAATCCGTTGTGTAAAATATGACATGCGCCTCCATGAACTGGTTTATATCCATTCCCAAATCATCCACCAGTACGGACCCGTTGGCCGGAAAAATATTCCCTGTAAAATCATAATTTATTTTTTATTATACCCTATATAAACACCAATTTCAACTTATTTCCTCATATCACAAGAGCTACTGAAATAGCCAAAAACAGAGACGGGAATTTTCGTTCCCGCCTCTGAATGTTCCTTATGGCAAATTGATTTTCTGTCCCACACGAATCCTGTTCTTATTGCCAATCTGAGGATTGACAGCAAGAATATCCTGTACCCGAATTCCATATCTGCCGGCAATCCGCGAAAGAGTGTCCCCTCTCGCCACAATATAGCCGTTGTTCGGTTGGGTCGTTGTAACAGTCACCAGATAATCCGCTCCTCCGCTGATGCAGAACATGGCCTGCCCTTCCTCTATAATCTGGAAAGAGCCCAGATAAACCAGTTTGCCCTGCTGTGTATCATAACGGTACAGATTAGCATATTTCCCGGCATTTTCACTGCCCAGAGCCAGATGCATGTTGACCACCGTGCCAAACTCCTGACGGCTTACCATGGAAATCTGCCTGTGGACTATGGCGTCTTTTACCGTATTCTCAGCAACAGCATCGGGAATTGTGTCCGCCTTCTGGGAAATCCTCAGATCCAACTCCGTTCCCAAAATCGTATAAGGAATATTAATGCCGTTTACGCTGAAAGTTAATCCCTCTTTAGTATCCATTGCCAACGTCAGGTTTCTGCCTGCCAACAGCTGCAGGACAGAGATGGGAACAACGGTCTCTCTTCCGGTGGTAACACCAAGCAGCTTACTCTGGCCCAAAACAGATTCAGGCTGAACAATTTCCTTGCTCAAATCCGCTATAACCTGATCCCAGTCCGCAGAGGTTTCCTTGGGAGCGCTGGCCGCCTGGGGCCTATGCGTTTCCTCCGGCTCAGGTATCTCCTGGTCGGTGAGATCTTCTACCAGTCTTGCGGTTCCGAACACGCCGGGAGAAGACCAGCCCTGACCGGATTCGTCATACCAGCTGAGAGTACCGATCCGCTTCCCGCCCTCCGCATCGTTGATCTGCAGTTCAAGACCTATTTCCATATCTTTCACAGGTGCGATATCCGTCCATTTAAACGCCGCCTCAATCACATATCCGTCAGCCGTGGTCTTTGCTGCGGAAACAATATTCTCGGCAACACATTTAACACCGTTGTAGCTCTGCTCCGCCGTATAGTTAATGCGATACTGCTTGTCATCCTCTTCATAAGCGACGGATTTGTGATTGTTCTCATCAATAAATACTTCCAGGGAATCCTGCTCATGGGCCTGGGAAGCAGTCTTGTCAAGAGCACTGTCCCTGATCTGTGCAAAGACATACAGGAACTCCTGGTCCCACATAAGGCTTGCCTGGGCGTCGGCATTGGCGCCTGCACGGATGGTCAGCGGAACGGTTACGGCCTTGTCCCAACTGCCTTCCATCACTCCATCCACTACTGCGGTCCCCATGGGAATACCGGTGTAGGGCTTTAAAGTCGCAACTGCGTAATACTCGCTGCTTGTCTCCTGAGACAGGGTGGTATCATTATATGCCACCTTCTGACTGCCATTGGTAACTACAATGTCAAACCCGACGGCAGCTGCGGTTTTCATAACGGAACTGTCCAGTTCCCTGCTCAAAACAGCTACGTATCCACCCTCCGTCTCCTCCGCGTCTGTGCGCAGGCACTCCGCAGTTACAATCGAGCCGTCTGCATTGGTAAGATACAGCGTCACTTTATCTTCCGGATCCTTCACCGGATCCGCAACCATCACCTGCACGGAAATGGTGTTGCCGCTCCACTCAGGCTTAAAACTAACAGCCGTGCCGTTGCGGGTAAAGGACTGCGCTATGCCGGAGGCAAAAGGCTCTTTCCATCTCTGCACCACCGCCAGCTTATGGATGGACGGCTTCACAGTGTCCACATTTACAAAGACCCAGTACGCAGGCTTCACCTGATAATCGTCGTCAAAGAGCAGAGGACATTGCTTTCTCTTTCCGTCGGTTCCGCCTCCCACAGAACTGGAAGTCTGCAGCCAGGAATTCTTGTCGATAACACCCCAGATGGTAATATTACCCACCTTGTAGCCTTCTTCTTTCAGACGGCGGATGGAGGTATAGATCTCCTGATAACGTTTCGCCTGTCTCTCGTACTCTGCCTTCAGGGTAGCGCTGGTTCCATCGTAAGAACTGCTTGCGGCCATATCCAATTCTGTGACCTGCACTTTTCCCACCACTTCACAGTAAGCCCTTGCCGCTGCCTCAAACTCCTCGGCAGTAGGGGATCCGTTTGTCTGGTAATGGCCCTGCATTCCCATTCCGTCGATCCTGGCCCCTTCGGCCGCCTTAACATCTTTCAGAAGCTGTACAATACCGTTGCGCTTATTGGTAAACCACTCGTTATAGTCATTGTAATACAATTCCACATTGGCCGGCATATACCGATTGGCGTAAATGAAAGCGTTCAGAATGAATTCGTTGCTCTGGTAAACTGCCCACCAGCTGGACTTCTCCTTATCGTTCCGATATGTGCCCGTTCCGTCGCTCACCGCTTCATTAACCACGTCCCAGCCGTAGAACATATCCTTGTACTTACTGTCAGGACCGTTAAAATGCTCCGCCATGGTCTTGATATACCACTCCAGCCTCAGATTCATGGTATCCTTGTCCACATAAGGCTTTCCGGCGTCATAATCCTGATGGAAGAACCATTCCGGAGTCTGGGAATGCCACACCAGTACATGACCGCGGATGCGGATAAAGTCTTCGGGATGCTCCTGATTCCAGTCATAGATTGCGTTCAGCGTGGCTTCTGCCCGGCTGTAATTCAGCTTGGGAACCTGGATTTCCTGTCCGTTTATGGTGGCTGTTTCCGTGCCGGGGCAAGTGCTGGCATAGCCGAACATGGCGTCCGGTTTCAGTTCATTGCCCAAAGTTACAGCGTTAAAATGCTTTGTGACAAGCTGCATAAGCAAATCGTCCGAAAGTTCGGAATTGACGATGGAAACGCCCATGAGGAAATCGTCTCCCATCTCCGCGGCGACTGCTTCTTTCAAATCGGGAACATCCTGCTGAATCTCTTTCTTGGGCAGGATCATTTCACGCAGTTCCACGCCGGTGGCATAGTATGTACCCTTGACACCGGGGCCGCTCCCATACTCCGTTCCCTGCTCCAGGATACGCATAACCACCCGGTCAAGCGTGCCGGTCCAGGAAGGCGTAAAAGTGCCGGTGAATTTGGTCCACACGCCCGGTTCCAGAACCTGGCTGGTATCCCCCGTCATATTGCAGCTATAGTTGGCCACACCGTCCGACACGATAAACGGCGCCATCTGCACGGTGCGCATTTCCTCGGAAGCGTCCTTATAATCGTTTTCATCCAGCTTCACATAAAACGTAAACTGATACTGGGAATTCTTCTGCACCACATTGGTGATATCCTGTGCGAAGCAGTTATAATTTGATTCCCGGTTCGTGATCTTACCATAGGTGGTAACCTCATCGAACACCGCATCTCCCGCCGTCTCGGCGGTGATGAGGGAACTTCCCTGCTCCACGCCCCACACGCCCAGATCATCCGGGTCGGCGAAGTTGGGATTCTGAATCAGATTTTCCCCTAAAGGAATCTCCTCACTGTCTCCATTCATTGTAAATTCCAGGCTGACAATCTGAACCGTGCCCGGATATCCCGCCTCATCGCTACTCATAATGCCAATGCAGGCTGCCTGGCCGGTGAAATCCGGCGTGAAGGAATACTCACTCTTGCCAGAGTTGTTATAGTAAACTTTCAGTTCATCCTTTGCGCCGTTATATACCTTGAACGCCAGGGTAAGGCCCTGATCCGCGGTTCTGATGGTAATATTTTCGCAATCAGACATATCCAGAGCCGTCGGCAGATCCAGACAGAACTCGTCCCACTGCTGGGCAAAAGAAAAGATCATTTTGCCATCGGTGGGCTGGATCTGGGTACTGCTGCTCCAGCGGCCATAAGCTTTCAAATCTTCCGCTGCGTAAATCTTTACATTCCCGTCCTCTTCTGATGAGCCAGTCATTTTAAATGCAACGCTCACCACCTGGGCGGTAAACGGATATGCATCGTCCGCGCTGTTTGACATCACGCCGATGCTGGCCGCATTGCCGGTAAAATCAGGCGTGAAGCTGTATTCATTCTGGCCGGAATTGCCATAATATGCCTTCAGTTCATCCCCGGCGGC
>BLLU01000268.1 GCA_011959105.1 Lachnospiraceae bacterium
TTTTATTTGCGGCGACTGTGCAGTCGCCACTCCATTTAAAATGCCGTCCAACACTGAATGGTCTTTCTCTTTTTGCTGCCAGCTGTTTCAATATTTCAAGTTCAGCGTTGAAATTGTAGAAGATCACCATGCGTTCATCCGTGCTGTCAATCAGGTCTGCAACGGCTCCCACTTTATCCGGGGAATACTGGCCGCATAACTGACGGGCATATAAAAACTTTGTCAGAACCGTGTCACCCACTAATTCAATGTGTGGTGTAACGTCCTTTCCCCAAAAATCTGAATCATCGTGAAATTCACACATATTCCGCAGATCAAAGTCAATGTATGAATTTTTCATAAAACGCTGGTACTCTTTTGATACGGGAACCTTGATCACAGTTTCCTGCTGTTCAGGAAGATCAAAGGCTTCTTCTGTTTTCATAAACATCGCCCCATGTTGGGCCAGCTTGCGCTTCAACCTTTCAATGTTTTTATATCCAGTCACGGTCTGTCTTTTATATCCACTTGCAGGATCTTCAATCCATTCTGTTTCAACATAGGTGTTCCAGAACGCATCCTTGCTGATTCCCCAGCCCAGCAGCTTACATTGTGACCACAGCTTTTCATATTTCCCTGACGTTGGTGTACCGGATAAAAGGATTACATTTTCCGGCTGCAAGGAAAACACGAATTTTGACCGTTTAGCCGTTTCATTTTGGATATACTGCGATTCATCAAGCATTAGTGTAAAAGTGCCTATATGGGCGATATATGAGCGCCTAAAGGCTAGTTCATAGTTGATGACACCCAACACTGACTGATCATCCTCTATGTGTCCACTGTTCACCAGCTGCCGGAACTGGATTGACTGCGTTTTCCTTGTCAGGTCATACACTTTATAGTCAGGATAGTGTTCAGTGAAATGCTGAACCCAGTCATCTATTTTTGATTTCTGGCATATCAGCAGATTGACCGCCGTATTCAGATCCCACATTTTTTCAGATCCGACAAAGGTTTTCCCCAGTCCCATGTCAAGGAAATAACCCACACGGTTGAACCGTTCAGTCTGTTCAAGTACCTGCTTCTGGTGTTCATATAGCCGCATTACTGCCACTCCCTTATGTGATCAATAGCCATGTCGTAATTATCCACTAACAGCTGCAATTCTTCCTTTTCCTGCGCTTCCCGTTCACATATCGCCTGATAGAGTGCGTCATCCCGCAGGGCCGTGACTTCATTCCTGATCAGATTCACAAGCATCTGCGGTTCCAGTGCGTCAAGTTCCCAGCTTTCTTCACCGTACTGGTCAATATACTTTCCGCATCTGCTGTCCGTAATCTTTGCCGGGTTCGGCGGCGGGTTATAGGTCTTGACCTGATTCATTGTCAGGGCTACACGCTTCACCTTTACAGCAGCGCCGAACATTTCAAGCCGTTCCTGAATGTCCCTTGTCATATCAATACCGGATGGATCGTGATCCCCTAAATGGATAATGTAACGGCCTTCCCGCTGATTCTGACACAAGAAACGCCTTGCGGCTGTCCACATTTCTGACTGTGAAGTGTAGCCCCTACAGCTGAAATATGGCGTGTCAATCGGCTGACAAGCCTGACCGACAATATCAACCAACGCATCCTTCTCAACCCATACTTCAACATAGTTCGGCTGACCTTCCCATTTATCCAGCAAATAAGAATATTTTGCACTGTAGATCACGTCCTGCGGTTTGTCCCAGTGTGAATTGTGGCGCAAGTTCCGGGTTCTGTCCGTGATACTGTTCCAGTCAATCAGACCGGCCAGACGGCCATCGTTGATCAGGTTTCCTATGTTCTTATAGCTGCGTTCGTTGTTCTCAATGTAACCACGGGCTACAAGCTGGTAATAAACCTGTCTTAATGTCAGTTCATACCCCTGATTGCTGTATTCAGTAACAACCCCGTTGATCAGGTTGATCAAGTCAAGGCTTTTCTGTCTGAACGCTATTTCTTTATATTGAATTTTAGGCATCCTTTTCACCTGCTTTCTTTTTCAGCCGGACAATGTAAACACAGTTTTCATTCCGGTATGCTTCATAGATTTCTTTGTGGCCTTTGGTTCTGCGGTATGACTGGACGCTTGCAAGGCGTTTCTTTGCTTCTTCCGGTGTATCATATGTAAAGCACATATTTTTCATGGTTCCGGTAAGAAAACCGTTAATAGCGATAATTTCATCACTTTGCTGTGCGCCCCTGAAAGACTTTCTTTCAGGCAGTTTCACATTATAGCTGATATTCATTGATTCACCTTCACTTTCTCCATATGGGATATATTTCAAATTGTCATAGGTCACAGTGTCGGCGTACTTCATGCCGTCTGTTCCCGGTATTGTTTCATCAATGCTGACCGTCTGGATCCGCCGCCCCTGTTTTGCCAGTTCCCCGCCTATGGCTGAACGCATGGCATAAAAGGCGATTATTTCAAAACTGTGTTCATGCAGTTCAGGGATGGCAAACCACCGCTTGACTGATCGCAGATAGCGAAAAATAACAATGTCGTACCAGTCATCAAAGGGCAGCTTCCTGATATTCAGGTATTTGCTGATCAGATAATGATTATCTATTGCAAATTGCTGTTCTTCCAGTGTCAAAGGACTGTTCAGGGGATCGTTTTTCATAGCGTCCCCCCCCCCGTTAGCTTGCGTTTACAGGGATCCCGGTTATCTCTGTGAACTTATTAGCATAAATGCAATATGACCATTTCCCGGAAGTCTTGACTGCTGAACCGTATTCAAAACCGGGCCGTCCTTCCCTTAACCCTTTTCTGACATAGCTTTCATGTTTATGAAGCAGGGTAGCGGCTTCCTTACAGGTCAACGTGGCTTTCTGCTGAACATACGGCTGAATGGTACACTTACACGGCGGCGCTGTAGGCTTCTGAACAGGTGCAGCGGTCAGTTCTTCCACCGTCACCCCCAACACCGCAGCGATAGCTTCCACACGTTCCTGTGAAGGGACATTGATCCCGTTCACATACTGACTGATCGCCGCTTTGCTATACCCGGTTTTCCTTGCCAGTACCGCACCGCTGACTTTCTTTCTGATCATGATCTCTTTCAAATTCTCTGCAAACATTAACTTCACCCTTTTCTAGTTAAGAAGTCTTAACTTTTTCCGTAAAAAAATATACGGGTATAAATTCAACCGGTATTGAAAGCAGTTCACAGGCCCGGTTGATCTCTACCTGTGTAAAATGTGTAATGTTATTCAGTTTTGAAGATAATGAAACACCAGACAGCCCCATCGCTTTTGCAAAAGCTGACTGTGTTCCAAAAACTTCTTTGATTTTTCCTTTTAATTTAGAATAATCAAACATTCTTTTACCCCTTTCTTAAAAGTGTATTTTTGTTGTACTGCTTCCGGATCCGCAGCATTGACATGTCACGCTTTATCACAGAATACTGGATCCCTTTATTGTCCAGTTCGTCCAGATAGCTTTGAACTTCATGCGGATCATCAAAAGTCAAAATCTGTTCGATCCATGCGGCTTCTATGTGCTTCACAAAGTTCACCCCCTTATTCAGCAGCAGATTCTAATGAACTAACCACTTCTTCAAGGCTGTCTTTTGCATTGTCCAGCGTTTCATGTGCTGCTTCCAGTTCGCTGCAAGCATGATCAGCCATTTCATAGCGATCCCCGCCCTGCATATTTTCCGGGATATTATCACGGTATTCTGTTTCTTCGTCCATGATCCCCTGAATATCATCAAGCAAGGATTCCAATTCAGCCTGAACAGATTCCACCCGGCTGACCACTTCACTGATCTGTTTTCTTCTCTGTTTGTTCAACTTTCAACCTTCCTTTCTGGACATTAGCAGCCCTTTTATAAAAATTGTCTATTGTCAGCACACGTTGAAACAGTCAGGCGTGTCTTACCCTATCAGATTTCACCCTAAAACCTGCAAACTTGCTATCCAACAAAGGGATTTTTCAAGCGTTGGTTCCCTTGAACCGCTACCCCGTTTTCACATTAAAAACCGGGCGAAAACTTGTTGACCGACATACAATAGACAATGTTTATAAAAAGACTGCTACTGTTTATTTTCCGTCACTCTGCATTTCACGGGCTTGTGACCGTCTACGGCTGCATTAACGGCGGGCCTTTATGTAGGCCCTACAATTTCCGACATATCTTCATTCAGGAAATTGTCTTTCAAAAATTCTTCATAGGTTTTATGGAACCATCTTTGTGCTGCAAACCATTCATATTGTTTCTTTGGTACTGATTCATCAACTATCCGGTCATATTCAGGATCATAATACTTCATATTCAGCCCCCCCTTATTTCACGTCTATATAAAGTTTGTTGTCATCCTGCCATGTGAAGGATTCAAGTTCATGGTGCATATATTCCAGAACGTCATCCTGATACCAGTTACCATGTGCAAGTACATGGAACCCTTCACCCTGACGAACAAATATTTCTGTGTTATCCTTGATCAAGCCCATATCATAGATTTTTTCTAATGTCATATTCAATACCCCTTTCTTTACCATTCAGCCATAGCAGCCTGTTCACGTTCCCTTGCTTTGTACAATCTGAACATCTGCAAGGCTTTTGTTTTTGTCACCGGCCCGAACTCTTTTACATAGTAATCAAATTCATACCGTTCCCAGCACTCCACCACAACATCCCCGCCCTTGTTGTAGTTTTCTTTAGCCAGTGCAACAAATTCTTCATAGGTCAACGCTTTTCCTCTTGCCATAATTTCCTTCTTTCTCCCCGGCTTTACCCTGCCGGGGAAGGGATTTTTTTCTATCTGAACTTTCTGAAAGTGAAAACTGTTGTCAGCCCGTTTCTGTGGCTTTCAATTTTCGCTTCGTCCTCATTTACCATCCGTAACGCCTGAATGATTTTTTCAAAGTGCTTTTCTGTTCCGTCCTCAAAATTGCTTTCCTGACCACTTGACCAGAAGAAACGGAAGTCTTTTCTGTAAGCTGCGTATGTGGTGTATGTTCTGGTTTCACCAGTTTTTGCTATGACGGTCACTTCCACATCTTCACCCCGTTCTTCTTCCCGGATCCAGATATTGACGCTCTCACCATTCATATTGACTTCCAGACGGTCATTCAGATCACAGATATAAAAATTGTAGTGGTCTGCTGCGGTGCTTCTGTAAATCGGATAACCGGCCCGCTGGCTGCTTTCTTCGTCTTTCTGATAATCTGTAGGAAGCATCTTGTTTGCCGCTTCCCATGCTTCTGCTGTAGTCTTTACTATCATATATTTGACCGCCCTTTCTTGTGGTTTTTTATTGTAGTTAAGTGTTTGTTTTGAAGTTAAGAAGTCTTAACTTCATGTCAATAGTACCATCAAAAGAATTAGCTGTCAACACTTTTTTTAAGATTTCTTAACTTTTTTTCAAGTTCAGTTGAAAAACGCTTAACTTTGCTTTATAATATAGGTGAAATATCAGGAAGGGAGAACAATAAAAATGTCTGATACATTTAGAAACAGGCTGATCGCTGCTATGGAAATCCGGGGGATGCGACAAATAGACCTTGCTGAAAAATCAGGACTTCCAAAAGCACAGATCAGCCAGTATAAAAATGGAAAATATGAACCAATGCAAGATGCACTTTACAAATTGGCAAAAGCACTTTCTGTCAATGTTGCGTGGCTCATGGGGCATGATGTTCCAATGGAAATAGATCGCCAGCAGCTAGAACAGGAAGTTGAAATATGTGATCTGATCAATAGGTGCTATGGGAAGGAAGCCTATTCAGTTGTAAAAATGTATCTGGAAATGAATGATAAAGGGCGCAAGCTGGCCTTTGACCTTATAAGCAACTTACACAGCAACCCGCAAAATACTGTTCCAGATAGGAAAAAAGAAAAAGCCGTATAACCGGCATACATGGAAATGTTATCAAAATTGACTTTTAACGGTCATGTCATGGTTACAGTTGGTCACGCTTGAAATACTTCAACCGTAACCGCTGAAAACGCTGTATTTTCAATGGTTTCCGGTCACGGGTTACACATGGTTACGGTTAAAACCCCTACTACTATATATTTTTCTTTTTATACACTGAATATAGTAAAAGTGCATTGAAAAATTGAAATATTCAAGCAGATGGGAATTTAACCGTGTCAACCGTAACTTTCCCGTAAAATCAAGGTTTTTAACCGTAACCGCAACCGTAACCAACTGTAACCATGTGTAACCGCTAAAATAAACAGAACGCTGAAAGTTGGCGCTTCCAGCGTTCCAGTCACTAACCATTTACAGAATGAAATGATCAGCACTCCAATGGCTATTATACCATTTCATTCTGTATTTCACAATGCAGGAAGGAATGATTTTTTATGTCAAAACGCAATCCGAACGGTTACGGCTGCGTAACCAAACTATCAGGTAAGCGATCAAGGCCCTATGTGGTCAAGGTCACTGTGTACGATGCAGAAGGAAATGCAAAACAGGCCCCTGTGGGATATGCACCCACCAAAACGGAAGCCCTGATCCTTCTGGCCCAGTACAACAATAGCCCATGGGAAATTGACCGGGAAAAGGTCACGCTTGCGGTTCTATATCAACGCTGGCTGAAAATAAAGGCCCCTAAACTTGGAACCTCAACGCAAAGTTCCCTGAAATCTGCTTTCAAGCACTGTTCCAAATATTACGGCCTGAAATACCGCAGCTTGAAAGCCTATCAGATGCAGGACTGCATTGACAGCTGCGGAAAAGGATATTCTACCCAGTGGGCTATAAAAAATCTGTTTGGACACCTTGACCGCTTTGCCTTTGAAATGAATATCATTGACAAAATGTATTCACAGATAACCACGGCCCCGCCGATACCTGACACCAAACGGGAACCCTTTACCGTGGAACAGGTGGATGCCCTCTGGAAGATAGCGGATCAGGAATGGACTGACACGGTTCTGATCTACATTTATACCGGGTTCCGTCTCACTGAATTGCTGAACATGAAAACTGAACAGGTGAACACGGATGAAAAGTACCTTCAAGGCGGTGTGAAAACTGCTTCCGGCAAAAGTAGAATCGTTCCCATACATTCCCGGATCTGGCCGTACATTGAAAAGAGGATCCAGCAGGGCGATCCGTATCTGTTCAGTTATCAGGGAAAAAAGCTGTCACAATCCAAATACTATGAATTTTGGAACAGTGTCATGGAGAAGATCGGCGCTAATAAAACGCCCCATGAAGCAAGGCACACTTTTGAAACAAACCTTGACAATGCCGGGGGAAACAGGAAGTGTATTGACCTGCTGATGGGCCACAAGTCAAAGGACGTGGGGAACAGGGTATACAATCATAAAACCCTGAAACAGCTGCGGGAAACGGTTGAACTTTTGCGCTGAACTAGAAACAAACTAGAAACAGAAAAAGCCGGAAATGCCTATTTTTCAGCATTTCCGGCTTTTTGAAAAACATTATATCATACACAAAAAGATTGTCGTCCATGCAGGTCGCAAATTGCTCCGCTGTGGCACAAAATGCGTCAAACCCCTGGCTTTTGTCCAATTTACGCATATTTCCCCTCCAAACTTACCATATCACGCTTATCCCCTGTAAAACCGGGATATTGCGCTCCATCCTGCCTCCTGCTTTGCCGGGGATTGTCACTGCGCGGCTGTCTTGAACCGTTCAATCAGGGCCGGGATCTTTTCTCCCAGCAAAACGATGTTCAGGCTCATGGGATTGATCACGATGCCCTTAACTTCCTGGCCCATGGCCTTCTGGATGTCCTCAAAGGCAATTATGCTTGCCCGCAGCTTCCTCTCCTTGTCGAACTTAAGCAGTTCCTGACCATCCGTGAAAAGAGGCTGGAACTTCTCACCCTCCTTGTTCTGCACACAGGGAATCCGGATATTGGAACCGTCAGGCAGAGGGGCATCCCCTTCCATCTGGTGAGGTACCAGAAAACGGCTGCGCACAATATTGGCCGCCATCTCTTCTTCATATTCATGCAGCGCCTGGGCATTGCGTTCCTTGCGGTTCATCTCCTGTATGAAATGAATGCCGGACAGCTGCATCCGGGGATTGAGCAGGGGCCGTTTCTCCTCCGGGATCTGGGACAGGTCCGGGTGCTTCACCAGCTTGTCCAAAGGCAGGCGGGTCAGCCTTTCCTCCTCCTGAAACATAATAACGTCAATGCCATAGGAAAAAAGGCTGCTGAAAAACGGCAGTAACTGATCCCCGGGCACTTTTACCACCACCAGCGGGTCCTGAAAATTCTCCCTGCGCACATTTACATAGTGCTTTGCCTTCTCTTCCTCCACAAAGGTCCAGATCTGGTCCGTAAAATCCTCCTCGTCACAGGTGACGAAGGGCAGCCTGGTTCCTGCGCCAAAGGCCACAAACAACTGCTCCAGCTGTGGAATCCTCATGGCCTGCTCTATAAATGTATTTTCGTTTTCCATGTACTTTCAACTGACCTCGTTTCTCTTTATTTCTGCATAACAGATTTTATATACTATTATTTTATCATAAATCCCGCACAATGACAACCGAAAAGGAAATAAAAAGAATGAAATGATTTTGCAAAAAGCATTGACATTTTCCATGGGAAATGGTAACATATTATCTGCTTAGAGAGATTCCCTATAAAAGTACAGGCGAAAGTGTCGGAACTGGCAGACGAGCAAGACTAAGGATCTTGTGCTGGCAACAGCGTGTGGGTTCAAGTCCCATCTTTCGCATTAATGTACAGCCCCGAACTGTAAAAGTTTGGGGCTGTACTTTTCCTCTGTTCAAGTTTATTCCAGACCCTTCATATGGGTCAGCGCACTCTCGATCAGACTGCCCAGAGACTGCTCCGCCACACCGGCCACAATGTTTTCGCAGTGGTTCACAGGGATCAGAATGCGTCTGGCCCGGCTCTGTCCCACCGCTACCGCCATGGCTGGCGTCACCTCCCCGTACAGCGAGTCCGCGATCACGATGCCGATGGGCCCCACGATCACATCCGCCCTGCGGCATCCCACGATCACCGCGTTCTCTCCGGTGGCGGCAACGTCCGCCCCTGCTCTGAGCATGGCGGCGGTGGCGGTACTGTTGGTCCCCACCGCCGTGACATGGGCATGGGGCAGCCGCTCCTTGACGGCGCTCACCAACTGCCTTCCCATGCCCCCACCCTGGCTGTCAATCACTAAAATGTTCATAAGTACCCCTTTTCCGTTACGGCCCTGTTATATTTCGCTGAACCCAGGGCGGCGCCTGATAGTGTTTCATTCATTGTACCACAGACCGCCTTTATTGAAAAGAGTCCCTCACCATCCTTACCGATTCTCGTTGATATAGACCTGAGCCCTGGACTGAATAATACCGGCCACTTCCTGCGCACTCCTCTGTCCGGAAAAGAAGGCTTCCGCATCCTCTATAATTATATTGCGGATCTCTTCATTATAATAAGCCGTGCGGTTCACGCCATAGATGAACTGGCAGATCTCCTCCACTTCTTCCTGCGTAAAAGGCTTCAGAACCACCTGCTCTCCATTGATTGTCCAGTAATCGTCATAATATTCCTTGTTACCGTTTTCATCCGTCCAGTAGGAGCGCTCCGTAGCCTTCGCCGCCTTGGCCAGAAATGCGGACTTCAGAACCGGCATACTGTAAAGTTCGCTGCTGGTCTGGTACTCTTCGGTGAGGAACTGGCGTACAAACTGCCATGCCTCGTCCTGTTGCTGGGAATTGGCGGAAATCATCAGGGCAGAACCGCTTATGCCCAGGCAGGAACCCTTTGAATCCGATGTGGGGAATCCCACATAGGACACCTCCTCACCCATATATCCTTTAATCTGGTATTTGCAGTCCTCGATATTGCTGATATACAGTTCCCGCATCAGACTGCGGTTCTCCCTGTACTGGTTCTCATGGGAGAAGTAGTCATAGTCCTCGTCCTCCTTATAGCTTTCCTTGGGCAGGGTCTTGGCATATTCCAGCATGTCGATGAATTCCTGGGAATCAAAATGGCATTCACCGGTTTCCAGGTCAATAAAATCCTTCCCTCCATAGCTCAGTATGTTATAGATAAAACCGTCGCGGGTCATATCGCCAAAGGCGGCTGCTCCCTGGGGCATGGTGGCAAGCACAGCCTCCACATCCGCCATGGTCCAGGACTGGGGCTCTCCCACCAGGGATTTCTTGGCAACCATGGTCTGGACATTAAAGCTGGGAATCACCGCATACAACTGCCCGTTTACGGAATAAGCATCCCACACATTCTGCAGGTATTCCAGCCCGCCCAGTTCCGGGTCCGCCGCCAGCAGCTTACCGATATCTGCCAACGCCCCTTTGGAAACATAGTTGCGGTAGCTGTTCAGATCGGTGAACATCATGATATCCGGCATCTTGCCGCTGATGATGTCATTGTTGAGCCGGGTCTGTCCCGCCGTCCAGTCCTCCGGGCTGTTATAAATGCTGTAGTCCTTCAGCGTGATTCTGAACTGGCTGTTTGACTGATTAAACTGGATCACCTTGGCTCTGATCTCCGAACCCACATAGCTTCCTCCCAGCACCAATTCCTTCTTATCCGGGATATCTGCCGGGTCCACATAGGTAAAGCAGGCGCATTTCTGCGCATAAGTACGGATGTCATGATAGACCGCCGCAAAATGCTGATCGTCAATCCACAGTACCATATTGATATCATCAGCCAGCAAATCCGAGTTTATACTGTTCATCAGCATCTTGGGTTCCGCATCCCCCGGGCTCCAGGTATACAGGCCCATATTATTGGCCAGCAGCAAATCCTGACCAATGCCTCCGCGGATTCCGAAGTTATCATGAAAAGGAAGTTCCGTCTGCTCTCCCAGAGTGCCGGCTTCTATATCGTAACTGGCCATATAGCGTTTGGTATATGCTTCGTCATTATAGATCATCGTCAGTGTACCATCGCCGTTGGCATAGATCAGAGCAGAACGCTCGATAATATCACCGCTCATCTCTTTGCGGCTGATTTCTTCGCCCTGGGGCGAGTAGAGCACCGTTTCGTTCTTATTCCCGCTCAGGACAGCCAGGACCCTGCCCTCGCCTCCATCCAGCACCTGGCCGCAATAGGACCATTCTCCCGGTTTGTTGGCAATGATCTGTTTTGACCATTGCAGACTTCCCTCCATATTCCAACAGTCCAGATAGAATCGGTCCTCATAGACATAATTGTTCGGATCGGAAGTATCCTCGTAGGTACAGCTATCCACGGCATAAACATAACCTGCGTTTGATACAAAGGCACTGTTGATCCAACTGTTGCTCCCTTCCCGCTCAGGCAGCGCCAGTTCCACGAAACTGCTGTCTGAGCCGTCAATATTGGCTTTGTAATAGCCAAACTTGTTGTTCTCACTGGTCTCCTCACCGGAACCCCCGTAATTGTATACCAGAAAATACAGCTTTCCATCCTGGTAAGAAAGGTTGCTCACATTGTCATTGCGGCCCAGCAGATTCAATTCCTGATAAGAATATACATTTTCCTTTCCCTGCTGGCTGGTTTTCACACCGCCCGATGTGCCCTCATCACCGCCTCCGATGCCGTCCTGGCCGCCCTGGTTATCGTCGCCGCCGCTGCAGGCGGCAAGCCCCAGGCCCATAACCGCTGCCAGGGACAGGGCTATCACCTTTTTCCATATTCCTTTTTTCATACGCTCCTCATTTCTGCACACCACTGGCTTGGCCCATGGTATTGCGTCAATATGTAAAATAATACCTGAAAACAGATTTGCCGAACTCGGCCGACTATTCCGCAAGTCTGTTTTCCAGGTAAATATACCACCTGATGTTTACTTTGTAAACATGCTTTGCAGAATATTAAGAATTTCATATCGGAGAACCGTTATCCAAATGCCGCCAAATGGAGTATACAGCGGGAAAACAGCATATACTGTTACTGTCTGTGAGGTGAGTAATTATGAAGATTTTAAAACGCCGCACCATCGGCGGCATCGCTTTTGTTCTGATCGCGGGTACCCTATCCCATTTCCTGTATGAATGGACGGGCAAAAATTTTGTAGCAGGACTCTTCACCCCTGTCAATGAATCTGTCTGGGAACATATGAAGCTGGTGTTTTTTCCCATGCTTCTGTATTCTTTCTTCATGATACCCGGATTGAAGGACGAGTTTCCCTGTCTCCCCTCCGCCTACTGTTTTGGGATGCTGCTGGGAACCCTTCTGATTCCCGTACTTTTTTACGCCTACAATTTTGTGACAGGGCGGGATGTCTTTTTCCTGGATCTGGCTACTTTTGCGGTCAGCGTAATCCTTGGCTGCACTGCCGTATATAAGCTGACTCTGCACTGTGGGGCAAAGGCTTTTTCCTGGCTGCTGTACGTTCTTGCGGCGATGGGCATTGTCTGTTTTATGGTATTCAGCTACAATCCCCCGCCCCTGGCAATCTTCACCCCTCCGTCCGGCTCTTTTTCCTGATTTTCCATTGCCGATCATTTGGGGGTATGCTATACTGATAACAACACCTGCCCGGAAATCGTGTTTTGGGACAGGCCGTTGGAAAGGGTATGGAATAGGGATGCATACAAGTGAATCTGCCGAGAACTATCTGGAGACAATTTTGATATTAAGCAAATGCAGGCCGGTGGTGCGGTCCGTGGACGTGGCGGAAGAACTGGGCTATAAAAAGTCCAGCGTCAGCGTGGCCATGAAGAATTTGCGGGAAAAAAATCATATCACCGTAACCAGGGAGGGCTTTATCTACCTGACCGAGAGCGGCAGGGAGATCGCCGATATGATCTATGAGCGTCATCAGCTTCTATCCCAGTGGCTGACCCGCCTGGGAGTGGATCCCCGGATTGCCGCCGAAGATGCCTGCCGCATGGAGCATGTGATCAGCAAAGAGAGTTTTGAAGCCATCAAGCGGCATATCCGATAGACTGAAGCCAATAAAACCGGCCTTTTCCGGGCGCTGCTGCAAACCCGGAAAAGGCCGGTTATTTTGTTCAGATCCGATAAATACTTAACGCTGCACCCTGCCGGAAGCGTCACCGCCGGCCAGAGTCTCCACCTCTTTCCTGGACACCAGGTTAAAGTCGCCGGGAATGGTATGCTTCAGCGCGGAAGCTGCCACGCCGTACTCCAGCGCCGCCTTATAGTCCTTGCCATCCAGCAGGCCGCAGATCACACCGCCCGCAAAGGAATCGCCGCCTCCCACGCGATCCACGATGGGATGCACGCTGTATTCCTTGGAGTGATAGAATTCCTTTGTATCCCTGGAATAGATACAGGCGGACCAGCCATTGTCGGAAGCGGAATGGCTCACCCGCAGGGAGGAAACGCAGTATTCAAAATTGTAGTCCGCCACCATCTGCTCGAAAATGGACTTGTAGCCTGCCAGTTCCAGATCGCCGCTGGTCACATCGGTCTTGCCGGGCTTGTATCCCAGTACCAGTTCCGCGTCCTCTTCGTTGCCGATGCAGACGTCCACATACTTCATCAGGTTTTTCATGATTCTCTGGGCCTTCTCGGAGGACCACAGCTTCTTACGGAAGTTCAGATCAACGGAAACTTTCACGCCGTGCTTCTTAGCGGCAATCAGCGCCTTCTCAGTAAGCTGTGCCGCGCTGTCGGACACGGCGGGAGTGATGCCCGTGAAGTGGAACCAGTCGGCGCCCTCAAAGATGGCGTCAAAGTCAAAATCCGCCTCGGTGGCCGTAGAGATGGAGGAATGGGCCCTGTCATATACCACCTTGGAGGGCCTCATGGAAGAACCGCTCTCCAGGAAGTAAATGCCCAGTCTCTCGCCGCACTTTGCGATATGCTTTGTGGACACATTATATTTTCTCAGAGCAGCCACAGCGCACTCGCCGATCTCGTTGTCGGGCACTGCGGTGACAAATTCCGCGTCATGTCCATAATTGGCCAGGGACACGGCCACATTGGCCTCGCCGCCGCCATAGCATACATCGAACTCGTCTGCCTGTATAAACTTCTCGTTGTTGGGAGTGGACAGCCTCAGCATGATCTCACCCATAGTAATCACTTTTGCCATTGGATTTTCCCTCATCTTTCTTCATTATAGTTCCGCATTTTCCCTTCCAGCGCACCATACTCCTGATCCATGCACGGCCGCCTCTGCGTCCGTGCATGGATCAATGCGCTGTACGGGAAATGCTGTTTGTATTATAGTTCCGCATTTTCCCTTCCAGCGCACCATACTCCTGATCCCTACACGGCCGCTTCTGCGTCCGTGCATGGATCAATGCGCTGTACGGGAAATGCTGTCTGTATTATAGTTCCGCATTTTACTTCTGCACCAGATGTAGTGCGAAGCCGCCAAACTCTTCTTTCAGGTAGATGGCCTTCAGGTTGCCCTTGGCGTCTCTCTTGGCGGTATCTTCTGCAATTTCCACGCCCAGTACACTTGTAAGATAGTTTACAGCCCTGTCAATGTAGTTGGTCCTGATGGCGATATGGCCGTGCTCTCCCAGGTAAGGCGTCTTGTACACCTCCACCTCCGTGCCCGCGAACACGGAACTGTTGCCCACTTTCACAGGCATTCCAAAGATAAAGGAGAAACGACGGGCAATCTTTTCCGCCTCCTCGGCGCTGCCCGTGTTGATGCCTACATGAGCCAGTTCAAAACCCAGCATGGTCTGCACGGCTTCTCTGGTAAGCTGCTCAATCTTGTCCCACTCCCCTGCGTTAATCAGGTCTCCGGGCACCATCCAGGAACCGCCGCAGGCGATAATCTTATTAAAATCCAGATAGGAAGTCAGATTTTTAGCACTGATGCCGCCGGTGGGCATGAATTTCATATTCACATAGGGCGCCGCCATGGCCTTGATCTTGGCCAGGCCGCCGGACTGCTCCGCCGGGAAGAATTTAACCACGTCCAGCCCCAGTTCTATGGCCTGCTCTATATCGGAAGGGCTGGAAGTGCCGGGGGTTATGGGCACATTCTTGTCCAGGCAGTACCGCACGGTCCTGGGGTTCAGGCCGGGGCTTACGATAAATTGGGCGCCCGCCTCCACAGCCGCGTCCACCTGGGCTGCGTTCAGCACCGTGCCCGCGCCCACGCACATCTCCGGGAAATTCTCCGTCATAGCCTTGATGGCGGCGGCGGCGGCATCCGTGCGGAATGTCACCTCCGCGCAGGGAAGGCCGCCCGCGCACAATGCCTTGGCCAGGGGAACCGCATCCTCTGCCCTGTCGATCTTTACCACCGGCACAATGCCGATCTTGCTGAGTTTCTCTAAAACTGCGTTCATGTTTTTTACCTCTTTCCCGCACAATCGGTGTCTGGCTTCAAAGCTGCTCCCGTTATGCTTGTTTTCTTGCATTCTTTCCGTTTGAAAGCCCTGCTTCCAGGCTTTCCCTTTCCCTGCATATCGCAGGCTTTTCCCTTATTTTATGCCAGAATCTCTCTTACACAGTCTGCCAGCTGATCGCATTTGCAGTTCGCGAAGAAATACTCCTGGAACTTCCCGCCGGAAAGCGCGCCCTTTACCAATTCCCGGTCCAGTCTGCCCAGTATGGTGACCAGATCCGCATGGGTAATCTCTTTCACCGCGTCCAGAATCTTCTTGTTGCGCTGCTCCGGCTCCACCCGCTCTTTGGGATAGCCGCCGCCCCCGGGGGCACAGAACAGTTTTTCAAAAATATACTCCAGATTCAATTCACCGCCCCAGCCAAAATTCTCCGCAAAAGGCAGGGCCACACAGTTGCCGTCATTTACCTGGGAGAACAGATAGGCATCCAGCGGGCTTTCGATATGGCCGCACAGCACTTTGGGAAAGGAATTGCAGGCCAGCATGGCTCCCTCGCCGGTACCGCAGCCGGTGATCACATAGTCCGCCGCGCCGCTGTTCAAAAGCACCGCCGCCAGAATCCCGTTCTGTACATAAGTCAGGGAATTGGGGTCCTCCCCGCCGTACATGCCATAATTATACACCTCATGGCCCATGGGTTCCACTACTTTTTTTAAAGTATTGCAAATCATTTCGTTTTTGGCCGCCTGACTGTTCTCGTTGATCAAAGCTATTTTCATGGTTTTGTTCTCCTAATTTAAGTTTCTGTATTTTCCGGGAATATGCTGTTATACTTCCGTATTTTCCCGGAAAATCCCCGCTTACTCGGGCTGTTTGCCGATATAGGCCAGGATGCCGCCGTCCACGTACAGGATATGGCCATTCACCGCGTTGGAAGCCTCGGAAGCCAGGAACACGGCGGGGCCGGTGAGTTCCTCGGCCTTCAGCCACCTGTTGGCAGGAGTCTTGGCACAGATAAACTGGTCGAAAGGATGCCTGCTGCCGTCCGGCTGCACCTCCCGCAGAGGCGCTGTCTGAGGGGTCTCGATATAACCGGGCCCAAGGCCGTTGCACTGGATGTTGTACTGGCCGTACTCGGAGCAGATATTTCTGGTCAGCATCTTCAGACCACCCTTGGCGGAAGCATATGCGGACACGGTCTCACGTCCCAGTTCAGACATCATGGAGCAGATGTTGATGATCTTGCCATGGCCCTTCTTGATCATGGAAGGAATAACCGCCTTGGACACGATAAAGGGCGCGTTCAAATCCACGTCGATGACCTGGCGGAACTGCTCTGCAGTCATCTCGGTCATGGGAATACGCTTGATGATCCCTGCATTGTTCACCAGGATATCAATGACGCCCACTTCTGCCTCGATCCGGGCCACCATGGCATTCACGGCTTCCTCATTGGTCACATCGCACACATAACCATGGGCCTTGATGCCCTTCTCCGCATAGGCCGCCAGTCCCTTGTCCACCAGTTCCTGCTTGATGTCATTGAAGCAGATGGCGGCACCTGCCTCCGCGTAGGCGGAAGCGATGGCAAAGCCAATACCATAGGATGCTCCCGTTACCAGTGCTACTTTGCCCTCCAGGCTGAAATTTGTAAATTCGCTCATGCTCTTTTCTCCTTTTTAATATTATTTTTACGCATATTTCGGGAATATGCAGTTCCTATTGACCGTTTCCTTGTATTACCGCAGATCCCGGTTGGCCACGCCGTCCATGTCGTCAAAGTCCTGGTTCTCTCCCACCATCCCCCAGATAAAGGTGTATGCTCTGGAGCCGCAGCCGGAATGGATGGACCAGCTGGGAGAAATCACCGCCTCCTCGTTGCGCATCACGATATGGCGGGTCTCCTGGGGCTCTCCCATATAATGCATCACAAAGGCGTCCTCCGGCATCTCGAAGTACAGATATACTTCCATCCGTCTGTCATGGGTATGACAGGGCATGGTATTCCAAACACTGCCGGGTTCCAGTTTTGTCATGCCCATCTCCAGCTGACAACTCTCCACCTGGCCGGGCAGAATATATTTGCAGATCACCCTGTGGTTGGCGTCCTCCAGACAGCCCAGTTCCACCTTATTCTCTTCTTTCACAATGACCACGCCCTCCTCCGGAGCGCCCTCGGGCCTGATCAGCACAGTGGGGCAGGCACGGTGGGCCGGAGCGGAATTCAGGTAGAATTTGGCAGGCTGTTCCCTGTCCTGGCTGGCAAATACGATATCCCTGGACCCCATGCCGATGTACATGGCTTCCTTGAAACCAATCTTATACACCCTGCCGTCCACGGTAATCGTCCCGGCCCCGCCGATGTTGATAACCCCCAGTTCTCTTCTCTGGCAAAAATATTCCGCCCTGAGTTCCTCCCCCGCGGTCAGGGTAAGGGGCTCCACAGGCACCGCCGCTCCGGTGATAATCCTGTCAATATGGCTGTACACCAGCTTAATCTCTCCGGGCACGAAAAGATTCTGGATCAGAAACTCCTCTCTCAGACGATCCGTTGTATAATGTTTTACATCTTTTGGGGATACTGCTGTTCTCAGTTCCACGCTACGCCTCACTTTCTCCGGCTCCCTGGCAGGATTGCCGCGCATTGCCCGCATCCCGGCGGTACTGCCCTTCACCGCAATTCCGCCTCGTCTGCACAACTGCTTCCGGCCCGGTTTTTACCTGGTCCGCCAGGACGCCGATCACAACTGACTACTTTCCGCAAATATAGATATATTCTATATGTAAGCGCTTACATTATAGCATATACCACCGGTGATTTCAAACAGATTTTTTCATTTTTTCCCGTTACTTTTTTAACAGGGCATTTTATCATTTCCTTTTCACCGGAAACGGTTTATAATGAAATCACACCATCAATCCAAGGAGGTTTGTTATGAAAAACAAAAATGACTTCGCCCCCACCCCGCCCATGGGCTGGAACAGCTACGACTACTACGACACCACCGTAAACGAGGAACAGGTGAAGGCCAACGCTGACTACATGGCCGCACATCTGAAAAAGCATGGCTGGGAGTACATCGTGGTGGATATCGAGTGGTACGCCATCGGCGCCGGAAGCCGCCGGGACGAACACCAGTACATACCCTTCGCCGAAGTGGCCATGGACGAATACTCCCGTCTGCTGCCGGATCCCGCCCGCTTTCCTTCCTCTGTGGACGGAGCCGGTTTCAAGCCTTTGGCCGACCATATCCATGACCTGGGGCTGAAGTTCGGCATCCATATCATGAGGGGCATCCCCCGGATCGCCGCCCATCACCACTGCGCCATAAAGGGCACGGAAGTAACAGCGGACGATGTGGCCATCGCCTCCTCCGTCTGCCCCTGGAACCCAGACATGTACGGCGTGAAGGATACCCCGGCGGGACAGGCTTATTATGACTCCCTGCTGGAATTGTATGCCTCCTGGGGCGTAGATTTCATCAAATGCGACGATATCTGCCGCTATGACCAGCCCTCCAGCAAGGACGAAATCCGTATGCTGTCCACTGCCATCAAGCGCTGCGGCCGTCCCATCGTGCTGTCCCTGTCCCCCGGGCCGGCCATCATAGACCAGGCCTGGTACTACGAGACCCACGCCAATATGTGGAGGATCACAGATGATTTCTGGGACAATTTTGATCTGCTGAAAAATATGTTCTACCGCTGTGAAATGTGGCAGGAACATGTGTCTGCCGGCTGCTATCCCGACTGCGACATGCTGCCCATCGGTCAGCTTGGCAAGGGATTCGGGCATGAGCGGCCCTCCAACTTTACCCTGGACGAGGCCCGCACCATGATGACCCTGTGGTGCCTGTTCGGCTCCCCTCTGATGATCGGCGCGGAACTGACGCTGCTGGACGATACCAGCCTGTCCCTGCTGACCAATGATGAAGTGCTGGCCATGCTGCCTCCCTCCGTGAAGCCCCGTCAAATCTGCCGTGACAAGCAGAAAGCCATCTGGCGGGCAGACGACCCGGCGGCAGATATCCACTATCTGGCAATGTTTAATCTGAGTGAGGAAACCCAGGAATTGTCTCTGTCCCTGGAGGAACTGGGATACGGGGAGAAAGTTGCCTTAAGAGAACTGTGGACCGGAGAGACCAGTATGGCCGGTGCGGTACTCTCTGCCGCCGTAGCGCCTCATGCCTGCGTGGTGTACGCCATTGAAAGCAGATAAATCATTTTCTGCAGCCGGTATAAACTTCATGCCGGCGCCAAATGTATAATGAATTTGCAAAGGCCATCACATTTTTGACATGATAAACGGGAGAAAGCAGTCCTTCTTGCAGACGACTTTCTCCCGTCTCTGTTAATATGCCGGCCTCTTCCGCTTCCGGGTCGGTTCCCTCACTTCCTGCTCTTTCTGGTCCTTGCCCGCAGAAGATCCGCATACCAGAACACAATCTCCGCGACCCGGGGCAGTTCCGCCTCCTTGCCGCTCTCCCGCCATACCTCCTTATAAGCCATGAACCATTTTTCCAGCCGTTCTGCCAGGGCAAAGGCGCCGGCGGGCTCCGACCCAGCCAAACTCACGGAGAGCCGTCCGCCCACATGATTCCAGACGTTCATTCCCTCTGCCACCATATCCAGATCCTGCATCAGGCCCCTTCCCGTGCTGTCCATTTTCGCTGCCGTCCGCCCCAGTTCCAGACGAAGGGCATGTATCTTTTCCCCGGTTTCCTGTATCGTTCTCTCCGAAAGCCTTTCATTTCCCGGGATTTCTCCTATGGCAAATTCCACCTTCGGCTCCCCCAGCGCCGTGGATTCATAGTACATCACCGCGTCATGCCAGCTAAAGAGGCTGCAGGCAGACAGTTCTTCCATCAACTCCACCAGATGCCCGCTGCTGTCCCTGTACTCAACCACGGAAATCCGCCGATTCATCTCCTCTTTGGAAATCTCCTCTTCATTCCAGGAGAAGGCTGCCCCATAGATTATGCCCGGCACGGAGTGGACGGGATGGTTGATATGTCCAAAATCACCCCAGTCCGTGTTCAGCACCCCCGCCGCATGGTATTTCCGGGCGTAGCCGCACATCCTGACAATATTCCGATAGCTGTCGCCGATCAGATTCATCCATTGGTTCCAGCCGCCCACTCCCGGACAGAGATACTGCCTGATCCCGGCCTCCGCCATCCTGCGGCTCTCCTCCTCCCGCTGCTCTGGCGCATATCCCCAGGTGAGGCATATGCTTTCCCCGGGAAGTTCTCTGGCCAGCCCGGGTTCACCGCAGAGCACATCCCCCCAGAACATGGGCTTTTTCCCGTGCTGTACCAGAAAATCGCACAGTTCCTTCAGGTAATCCACATAGAGCCGGTGGGTTCCCTTTTCCGCCGCCAGTTTTGAAGATTTGCCCTTCCCCAGGTCAAAGGTCTCATCCGCGCACAGGTTAAATTTGTCCGAGCGGAAAAGGCTCATATACTCTTCCAGCATACTTTTTATAAAAGGAAGCGTCTCCGAATCCGATACGTTCACCGTGTGATGCCGCATGCGGTCCAGAAAGGAAAAGGGCTGAGCGGAAGCACCCGGAAATTCACATAGATCCTCATGGCTTCTGGTGGAAAGCAGCATGTACAGATGCCCGAAGCTGGACAGGGAGGGCACCAGTTCAATATGCCTCCGGGCACAGTAGTCGTCCAGTTCCATAATCTCCTCCGCCGTCAGGGGCGCGGTATCCCGCCACATCTCGGACAGATCTCGGAACAGATAAGTGTGCTCCACATACAGTTGAAACTCGTTGAGTTTATATCGGCAGAGCCTGTCGGCAACGCGCTTTAATTCCTCCAGTTTCAGCACCCGCCCCCTGGCCTGGTCCAGATAATAGCCCCGCCGGGGAATCCGGGGGAAATCCCTGATCGTCACCGCCGGAAGCAGAGCACCGTACTGCTCCACAATCTGGCACAGGGTTTGGACCCCATACAGCAGCCCGGCTCCGTCGCCGCCCTTCACCAGGACCTCTTCCGTTGTAATTGTCAGGCGATACGCCTGCTCCCCCAGTTTCGGATCCAGCCCCAGGGCAATATCTCCCCTGCGGGCCTGCCCTCCCGCCAGGTGAAGCCCCAGTCCCGCCCATTGCTTTACACAATCTCTGAGCTGCTTTGCAGGGAAGGCTTCCATCCCTTGCCCGCAGACAATATTAGTCTCAAAGGTGCATTGAAAAATACCTTCCTCTTTTTTTATCTCCTGTGGTTCCGGAATAATAATCATATTTACCTCTTTCCTGCGAAACGGGAACCCGGCCAAAGCCAGGCTCCCGGCATTCTGTCCGCTCTGCGGCCGCCCTGCGGAAATCCGCAGGACTATGCTATACCAGCTTCACTGTCACTACTTCGTAAGGCTTGCAGGTCACAGCTACCCTGTTTCCGTTCACCGGAGCCTCTTCCTGAACTTCCTCCAGCAGATTGCAGATATAAGCCTTTGTAAAATCCAGGTTCACCGTGAGTTCCGCCTTTGTGAGGGCGTTTTCCGACTCGTACATTCGCAGAATAACGCCCTGCCCGTCTTCCGCCTTCTTCACTGTCTCCAGAATTATATTCTCCCGGTTGATACCCGCCAGGGAATACGCCGTTCCAGGCTGTCCGCCTTTGGCCGCGAGGGCAGGCTGATTCAGCCGATAAGCCTCCCCCACTGTCCCGGCCTGCCGCCAGCCCTCCGCATGGGGATACAGAGAATATGTGAAAAAGTGCTCTTCCTGATCCGTGACAGGATTGGGTTCAATTCCCGACTTAATCAGCGTCAGCCCTATGTCCCCGTCCTTCACGGAATGTCCGTACTTACAGTCGTTCAGCAGACTGACCCCATAATGCCCCTCGGACAGGTCAATCCATTTCTGCCCGCAGCTCTCAAACCTGGCCTTGTCCCAACTGGTATTGGTATGAACCTTGCGGGTCAGATTGCCGAACTGTATGTCAAAGGCCGCCTCGTCCGTGTGCACTGCCACCGGGAAATGCACCTTCAGCAGATGCTGATGCTCCTTCCAGTCCACCCAAGTGTCAAAATCAATCCGCCGGATATCCCTGTAAAAATGAATCTTCTGGCAGATCCGGGAATTGCTGATCCGGCGTTCCAACTCCAGCGTTGCCCGCACCGGACCCAACTCGGTCCATTCCATCCGTTCCAGATTCTCCGCATCCCAGTATTTTTCTGTATAGTATATGTCTATGTCCCAGTTATCATAATAAATAGGTTTATCTTCATACATCCGCATCAGGTTTGCCCGCCGGCCCTGCTGAATCACCTGACGCTGGTTTTCCTTGTCGTAGATATCCGTGAACATTCCCTGCTCATCCAGCCAGATGATATAAAAAGGCGTTTCCAGACACAGCCGGTCTTTCAGTACAAAGGGCTCGGATTCCCGGACCTGACCGCAGGCTTCGAAGGTCTTGTATCCCTTGGACGGCAATCCCTCCACATACACGATTCCGCCCTCTTCCGTATTCTGTACGGGATACACCTTTCCGTCATGGTCTTTCAGAGCTTCCACATGGATTCCTTCCAGCTTCACCACATCGCTTCGTACCTTCCCGGTGGTATTGAACAGAGTAATTCCCTCCCCTTCTCCTGTCAGGGCATGTATCCGCTCTTTCTTCAAAGCGTCCAGCCGCTCCGAGAGCCAGGCGTATTCCTTCCTGGTAACCTCGTACACTTCATGGATGGATGAGCCGGGCAGAATGTCATGGAACTGATTGAGCAGCACTTTTTTCCACAGGGCATCCAATTCCTCCCAGGGATACTCCACATGCTCCTGAGCCATCACTCCCAGGAGTTCCAGATCCATAAGGCCCAGTTCCGACTTGCGGTTGGAGCGCTTATTCCGGGCCATGGAAGTCAGCGTCCCCCGGTGATACTCAAAATACAGTTCCCCTTCCCACACGGGAAGCCTGGGATGATCCTTCACCCGCTGTTCCAGTTCCTCAAAGTATTTACCTGCGAATGCCTGACGCACCCGGGGAATCCCCTTGACGCCCTTCTCCATGCGCAGTGAAGTCTCCAGCATCTCCCGGGTGGGGCCGCCGCCCCCGTCGCCATAGCCATAGGAGATCAGGATATCATTGTTAAGATATTTGTTCTGATACCGCTTCCATCCGCCCATAATGGCGTCAGGATGCAGCATGCCGTTATATGTGGTAAAATAGTCTGTCTCGGGCTGGCCCACCCCCAGAGTGGTGATCAGATGGGTCAGGATTTCCGTGCCGTCGATTCCCCGCCAGCGCATGGTGTCATAAGGCACTTTATTAAACTGGTTCCAGGCCAGCTTTGTAGTCATGAAATAGTCGATGCCGCATTTCTTCATAATCTGAGGCAGCGCTCCCGAATATCCGAATACATCCGGCAGCCACAGAATGCGGTTGTCCACACCGAATTCTTCCCGGAAAAAACGCTTGCCGTGCAGGAACTGGCGCACCAGAGACTCGCCCGAAGTCAGGTTGCAGTCTGCCTCCACCCACATGCCGCCCTCGGGCTCCCAGCGCTTCTCCGCCACCCGCTCTTTCAGCCTCTCATAGAGTTCGGGATACCTTTCCTTCAGGAATGTATACAGTTGGGGCTGGCTGGACATAAACCGATATCCCGGATATTCTTCCATGAGTTTCAGCACAGTGGCAAAACTTCTGCCCACTTTCTCCCGGGTCTGCTCCACGGTCCACCACCACGCCACATCAATGTGGGTATGACCGATACAGGTAGCCACCACCTCCTGCCAGCCTGCCATGTCCGTATACAGAGCCTTTTCGAGATACTTTTCAGCCTCCTCCAGGGAATCATAGAACGCCTGGGAATACGGGCTCCGCAGATCGAGATAGTTGACGGCCCGGTTCAGTATCTCCTCGATCTCCTTTCTGTTCCTGTCCTCCTGCTCCATACGGGGAAGGGCGCACAGCGGCACCCAGAGATCATAATACAGTTTTTCTATGGCAGCGTCAACCTCACAGATATCCACTTTCAGAGTGAACTCATCGTGGAGGGTTCCCGTGTAGGCCTGCAGATCAAGCAGCCAGTTTTCTCCGGCCCCGGCCTCCGGATCCAGCAGCACATCCCTGTGGTTCATGTCGATCCCCTGGGTCGCCTTCCCGTTCACAAAAAGCAGGAACTGGGGATTCTTCCCGTCATCCCACTCATCAATCTGGGTGCAGACATGCATCCACATCCGCTTTCCGTCCAATTCTTCCGGCACGGCAAATTCCGTGCGGAACCAATAGTGCCGGTCAGGCCCGTACCAGCGCATGGTATGCGCGTCAAACGCCTGCCACCCATGACTGTCGGCCTCCGCATCCACAGGATGTATGAAATTCCCTTCCTTATACTGAAATTTGGTGATGGGAAATTTCTGCTTCACCTTCAGCTTTTTCAGTTCATTGCAGATTCCCATAACCCGCTTGTCTAAAAAGTCCATGGCTTCTCCCTTCTAATTTAAGTTCCGTATGTTCCCATAAAGCACACATCCCTCATGATCATACCACGGCCGCTTATGCGTCCGTGATATGATCAGTGCACTTTATGGGA
>BLLU01000269.1 GCA_011959105.1 Lachnospiraceae bacterium
TGCGGAACTTAAAACAGCATATCCCCGGAAAGCGCGCTGATCTATATGGGGACGCCTTGGCGGCCCAATATAGATCAAAGGAAGTGCGTGCTTGTAGGGGATATGCGGAACTTAAATAGAAGGGAGAAAATATGTGCGGAATTGTAGGATATATTGGCACCAGGCAGGCAGCCCCCATTATTCTGGACGGCTTGTCCAAACTGGAATACAGAGGGTATGACTCGGCGGGCATGGCTGTTTTCGACGGGGAGCATATTCAGACGCGCAAGGCGGTGGGACGGCTGAAGGTACTGGAGAACCTGACCCACGGCGGGGAGACCATGAAGGGATGCATGGGCATCGGGCACACCCGCTGGGCTACCCATGGCGCGCCCAGCGACACCAACTCCCATCCTCATTTGAATACGGCGGAAACCATCGCCGTGGTACACAACGGCATTATTGAAAATTATATTCCCCTGAAAAAGAAGCTGGCGGACAGGGGATATACCTTTGTGTCGGAGACGGATACGGAGGTTCTGGCACATCTGCTGGATTACTATTATAAGGGAAATCCGTTGGAGACCATCACCAAGGTACTGCACCGGGTGGAGGGATCCTATGCCCTGGGCATTCTGTTTGCGGACCATCCGGAGGAAATTTATGCCGTGCGTAAGGACAGTCCGCTGATTGCCGGAGCTTCTGCTGACGGCTGCTTTATTGCCTCCGATGTGCCTGCCATACTGAAATACACCCGCAAGGTATATTATGTGGACAATCAGGAGGTTGTAAAACTGAGCAGGGACGGCATGCGATTTTTCTCCGTGGATGAGGAGGAGATTACCAAGGAGCCAGTCACCATTGACTGGGATGCCAATGCCGCGGAAAAAGCCGGATATGAGCATTTCATGTTAAAGGAGATGTATGAGCAGCCCAAGACTGTCACAGACACCATATCGCCCCGGATTCGGGACGACCAGGTGGTGATCGACGAATTGCATATGACGGATGAGGAACTGGCGGCAGTGAAGAGAATCCATATCGTGGCCTGCGGTTCCGCTTACCATGCAGGGGTCACGGGAAAATACGTAATCGAGGGGCTGGCCAGGATCCCGGTGGAAGTGGATCTGGCCAGCGAATTCCGATACAGGGATCCCTTGCTGGGGGAGGGAAGTCTGGTGATCGTGATCAGCCAGTCCGGTGAAACGGCGGATACACTGGCGGCCCTGCGGGAGGCCCAGGCCATGGGATACAGAGTGCTGGGCATCGTAAATGTGGTGGGCAGTTCCATTGCCCGGGAGGCAGATGCCTGCCTGTATACCTGGGCGGGTCCGGAGATCGCCGTGGCCACAACCAAGGCTTACAGCGCCCAGTTGGTAGCCCTGTATATGCTGGCCATCAAATGCGGCGTGGCACGGGGCGTCATAGATAGGGATACGGTGGCGGGATTGATCCGGGATCTGCGCAGGCTTCCTCATCAGATTGAGCTGCTGCTGGGACAGAAGGAGAAGATACAGCGTTTTGCCAACCGCTATGTGGGGGCCAGGGATATTTTCTTTATGGGCAGGGGGATTGACTATGCCATTTCTCTGGAGGGTTCTCTGAAGCTGAAGGAGATTTCCTATGTACATTCGGAGGCTTATGCGGCAGGAGAGTTAAAACATGGTACCATTTCCCTGATTGAGGACGGTACTCTGGTGGTGGCGGTATCCACCCAGCCCAGGCTGTACCAGAAAACCATCAGCAATATTGTGGAGGTCAAAGCCAGAGGCGCCTTCGTCATGGCAGTCACCAACGAGGAGAACAAGGCCATGGAAAAGGCCAGCGACTATTGTCTGTATCTGCCGGAGACCAATCCCTATTTTGCCAATTCGCTGGCGATTATTCCTTTACAGCTTTTCGGCTATTATGTGGCCGTGGGCAGGGGATGCGATGTGGATAAGCCCAGGAATCTGGCAAAATCGGTTACAGTGGAATAAGACATAAGATTTAATAAAAAATTTGTTTTCACAGGAGATTAATAGTTTTATCACAATTTGATCACAAATGCCGGATATACTTAGTGACATAAGAGCAGAAGAGCCCTCTGGGGGGCTCAGAAATAGAAAGTCAGGAGGAAATTGTTATGTACGAAAATGAAATTTATTCCGGCAGCCATACCGGTGATCATACAACCGGTGTTTACCAGAGTTATCAGACAGGATCGGGGAATGGCGGTAACATGCCCCCGGAGCCCGGGAAAAAGAAACATTCCGGCGGATTCGCCAGGAAGCTGCTGCTTTGTGCCTGCCTGGGACTTTGCTTCGGATTGTTCGGAGGGCTGGGCTTTTACGCCGTACAGCAGGTCAGCGGCATGGATTCCGATTCCCGGGAGATAGGGAATGTCCAGGGCAATGCCGCGATCCCCACTGCCTCCCCCACCAGTGATGTGAAGCTGACTACCACAGGTGATACCCGGGTTATCAGTTCGGATGTGTCCGATATGGTGGAGGATGTGATGCCTGCCATGGTTTCCATTGTGAAAGATTATACAGAGACCGCCAATTTCTGGGGACGTATCTATTCGGAGGACAAACAGGGAAGCGGCTCCGGCATCATCGTGGCCCAGAGTGATACGGAACTGGTTCTGGTGACCAATCATCATGTGGTAGACGGTGCCAGCAAACTGACCGTGACCTTTATCAACGGAAGCACTGCGGAGGCCCAGATTAAGGGCAGTGACGCGGATATGGATCTGGCGGTGATCGCCATTCCCATGGACCGGCTGGATGAGACCACCAGGAATGCCATTAAAGTGGCCCGTATGGGAGACAGCGAGTCCCTGCGGCTGGGGGAGCAGGTGGTGGCCATCGGCAACGCGCTGGGCTATGGGCAGTCTGTTTCCGGCGGCTGGGTCAGTGCGCTGAACCGCAATGTGACTTTCAGTGACGGCTCCACCGGCAGCTTTATCCAGACGGATGCAGCCATCAACCCCGGCAATTCCGGCGGCGCGTTGGTCAATATTAACGGTGAAGTGGTGGGTATTAATTCCAGCAAAATCGGCGGCGAGTTGGTGGACGGTATCGGTTTTGCGATCCCCATTTCCGCAGCGCGGCCCATTATTGAGAACCTGATGACCAAAGAAACCCGCTTTAAGGTGGCGGAGGGCGAGACCGGTTATATGGGTATCAGCCTGCAGACCGTCACGGAAGAATTTGCCTATCTCTATGGCGTGCCGGAGGGCATACTGGTGACGGGCGTGGAGGAAGGCTCCTCTGCAGAGGCCGGAGGCATCTTAAGCGGAGATATCATTACCCGCTTTGAGGGTGAGAAGATCCTTTCTTATGAAGATTTGCAGGAAGTGATGCAATACTATGGACCTGATTCCAAGGTGACGGTGGTGGTGAAGCGCCTGCTGAACGGAAGCTATCAGGATATGCAGTTGGAATTGACCCTGGGAAACAGGCCATAGACCGAAGAAGCAAGTAAACTTTTTCCTTTATAAAAAGTTTACTTGTGTCCGAATAGAATATTCGTTATAATAAACCCGGAAGAACGTTTTCCGGGTTTATTGCATGACGGCCTCGTAAAGCGCAGGCTTCGGCATACCTGGCCGGGCGCTGGGTTATGGCGCGGCGGAAAAGCAGATCGGAAAGAATGGAGATGGGGAAATGACAGATAAATACCAGCAGGATGAGGAATTGGAGGAACTGGAAGAATTGGAGGAGACCGAAAAACCTGGCGGGGATACCGGCAAGGACGGCAGCTCGGACAAAAACGCCGACTATGAGGATGTGTGCTTTGTCTGCCGCAGACCGGAGAGCAAGGCGGGAAAGATGTTCAAACTGCCCAACAGCATCTGTGTCTGTGACGATTGTATGCACAAGACCATGGATGCGGTAAGCCAGTTTGATTATCAGGGGATGCTCACCGATCCACAGTTTCAGAAGGATATGGACAACATGCTGAAGGGCGGCATGCCGAACATTCGCTTTGTAAACATTGCTGACCTGCAGGGGGAGGGCGGTATTCCCAACAAGCAGAAGATAAAGAAGAAAAAAGAGAATGTCCAACCCGTCCTGAACATCAAGGATATTCCTGCGCCTCACAAGATCAAAGCCAGCCTGGACGAGTACGTGGTTGGACAGGAGCATGCCAAAAAAGTAATTTCTGTGGCGGTATACAATCATTACAAGAGAGTGGCCACGGGCACCATGGACGATATCGAGATCGAGAAGTCCAATATGCTGATGATCGGCCCCACCGGCTGCGGTAAGACTTATCTGGTCAAGACACTGGCCAGGCTTTTGGATGTGCCTCTGGCCATAGCGGACGCCACCTCCCTTACGGAGGCGGGATACATCGGAGACGATATCGAGAGCGTGGTCTCCAAGCTGCTGGCAGCGGCGGACAACGATGTGGAGAAGGCGGAACGGGGCATTGTGTTCATAGACGAGATTGACAAAATCGCCAAGAAAAAGAACACCACCTCCCGGGATGTGAGCGGGGAGAGCGTACAGCAGGGCATGCTGAAACTTTTGGAGGGGGCCGATGTGGAGGTCCCGGTGGGGGCTAACAGCAAAAATGCCATGGTTCCCCTGGCCACAGTGAATACCCGGAACATCCTGTTTATCTGCGGAGGCGCTTTTCCCGATTTGGAAGACATCATCAAAGAAAGGCTGACCAAGACCGCCTCCATCGGGTTTAACGCCATGTTGAAGGATGCCTTTGACAAAGAGAAGAACATACTGTCCCATGTGACGGTGGAGGATCTGCGGAAATTCGGTATGATCCCGGAATTTATAGGCAGGCTGCCGGTGATATATACCCTGGAAGGACTGACCCAGGAGATGATGGTCAAGATTCTCAAGGAGCCCCGCAACGCTATCTTAAAGCAGTATCAGAAACTTCTGGAACTGGACGAGGTGAAGCTGGAGTTCAATGATGAGGCTCTGGAAGCCATTGCGGAGAAGGCCATGAAGCGGGATACCGGGGCCAGGGCCCTGCGTTCCATTATTGAGGAGTTCATGCTGGACATCATGTATGAGATTCCCAAGGACGACAATATCGGCCGGGTTACAATCACCCGGGAGTACATCGAGGGAAACGGAGGTCCGATTATCGATATCCGCAGCAATCTGCTGCTGGAGAGCAGCGATACTTTGAAGGAATATGCACAGAACTGAAGAGAAAGCAGAACACCCCGGCGGAATATTCAGCCGGGGTGTTCTGTTTACAGGGACCTGTCCTCCCTGATCCATACAGAAACCGGCAGCTATATGCTGCGGAAGCAGAACATTTATCCGAAGGCTGCATAGAGTATCCATAAGGAATTGCAATGAAGATGGAGACCTATATGGATTGCAGGGATAAGATTTTGTCGGATGATTACGTGGATATTGTGGTGGACTTCCCGGTGGACATTTTGCTGACGGAAGGATCGGATATCTGTTACATTCCTCTGGGTGATGGTTACTCAGTGATATACGATAAGCTGTCAACAGCGCAAAATCGTTGGAGAGGGCCGTACCAATACCGCTTTACCCCCAAGGTTTATGGGCTGATGGAATTGGATATTACAAGACCCGACAGGGGGGAAAAACAGGGGAAAGCAGGAGAAGTACGCGCCGCGCAATTTGCTGAAGAGCAATCTATGGGTGCGAATCGCCTCACCTCGCAGGAGCCTTTCGATCCTACGCCTCTGATATCCAGCGGGATTTTATCCGTGCAGAGAGATCCTCTCAATCTGACCGGAAAGGGCTGCATTTTCTGCTGTATTGACACGGGTGTGGACTATACTTCTCCGGCTTTCCGAAATGAGGACGGCAGTACCAGGATTTTGGCCATCTGGGATCAGACCATTCAGGACGGAGAATCTCCCCGGGAACTGAACTTCGGCACCGTCTATACCCGGGAGCAGATCAATGAGGCGTTGCAGGCGGAAGATCCCTTCAGCATCGTTCCCAGCCGGGATGAACTGGGGCATGGCAGCGCCTTGGCGGGAGTGGCGGCGGGCAGCAGCCTGGACAATGGGACCACCTATCTGGGAGCGGCTCCCCAGGCGGATATCCTGGTGATCAAGTTGAAACAATGCAAGCCATATCTGAGGCAGTACTATTTCCTGCCGGCGGATGTTCCGGCCTATACAGAGGCGGATGTTATGCTGGCCATTCGGTATGCGGATTCCTTTGCCGAAACTTTTAAAAGGCCGGTGGTGATCTGCCTGGGAGTGGGGACCAACATGGGGGACCACAACGGAAACAGCTTTTTGTCCAGGTATCTCAGCTGCATGGGAGGCTATCGAAGCCGGGTCATGGTGGTGGCTGGCGGCAACGAGGGCAATGCGGCCCATCACTTTTTTGGCCGGATTCCCACGGATCTGGGACGGATTGACAGCTACCGGGACGTGGAAGTGCGGGTGGCGGAGGGAGTGAACGGTTTTATCATGGAGTTCTGGGGCAGCGTGCCGGATTTGTTCAACATCGCCATCCGCTCCCCGGGAGGCGAGACCATTCCTCCCATTCGTCTGGGCGTGGAGGGGGAGAGTACTCATCGCTTTATCTATGAGCGGACGGTGATCACCATACAGAGTGTGTTGGTGGAGGCCAACACCGGGGAGCAGCTGGTACTGTTCCGAGTGTATCAGCCTACGGCGGGGATCTGGAATTTCCGTGTGTCGGCGGCGGGACAGCTATATAACGGCAGTTTCCACCTGTGGCTGCCCATCACGGATTTTATCACGGCGGAGTGTTATTTCCTGAGTCCGGACCCCTACACCACGCTCACCGAGCCCTCCATGGCCGACCGGGTGATCTGCGTCTCTACCTATAATGATACCAACAACAGTTTCTTTCTGGAATCCGGCAGGGGCTTCGCCCGCATGGGGCAGATCTGCCCGGATATAGCCGCTCCAGGGGTGAATATTTCCACCATCTATGGCCGGCGTACCGGAAGCAGCCTGGCGGCCGCACTGACGGCAGGAGCCGCCGCGCAGTTCATGCAATGGGCCGTGGTGGAGGGCAACAGCCTGCTGGCGGAGACGGAGGAGGTGCGCAATTATTTTATACAGGGGGCGGTGCGGAGCACCGAGATCAGTTATCCTTCCCGGGAGTGGGGATACGGTCGTCTGAACCTGCGCCGGGTGTTTGATGTGCTGGCGGGGGTTACGGGGGGATGAAACGGAAATAGGAAACGTTTTAATTTGGATAAAAGGATTGAACGTATATATGCTGCGATATTTTGTAACGAGGGCTGCCGTGATTGTACGGTGGCCCTGTATATATGTGGTTATTTATGCGCTTTTTCTGGCTATGGATTGGCAGAACTAAGAAATATGTGCTAAAATACAAATTAAAGACATATTGCATTGCTTGAAAATTAATAAATCATGTACGGGAGGCTGAAATGAAACGGGAAAAGTATATTTTTGACGAAATAGTTGTAAAGCATGTAAAATAGGCTATGTGGGCGGAAAAATACGGAAAGCGCTTGGATCAGCAGCACATTTCAAGGTTTTTTGGATAAGGATGGGAACTATGTCGATGTGGAAAAGACGGAGGAGGAATTTCCTTTTATGAAATTCTCAATGTTAATGATTATGAGGGATGCTACAATGAATTATTCGGTCAGGATGTGCTGAACAATATGATTCGCTGGTATATTTGTCTGCAAAATAAGGGGTCTGTGAAACTGGGGACTTTGGATTCTTATCTGGAAAAGCATTTGCCAGAAGATATATGTATTATTGTAGAACCTATGTTTGTGTGGAGCAGGTTTCCTTGTGGAACGCGCCAGATGAAATGACAGAGGTTTTCCGTAGCACAGAAAGTGGCGGCGGAAATTTTCTCCCTGCTTAAATCAGAGCCTTTGGCATTGTCGCCGTCTTTTTCCTTAACAGTCAATATGTAGATGCCACGTTTCAGACATGGTCTGGGTTATAGAAAATTCCTTTTCTGCCCCGGTGCAGAAATGTAACAAAAATGACAGGTAAAACAAAATACGTCATTGTTTTGTTTTGAGAATCTATATACTGAAATTTAGGATTGTTATTGAGAGTCTAATATTGTATAATGGCATAACAATTAAATTACTGGGGAACATTGGTTAACGAGTATGGAGAAATCGAAATGAGACGGAAAATATTAGTAATAGAAGATGAAAAAGGAATACAGGATTTTTTAAAAGCTTGCCTGGAACAATCTGGATATATAGTAGATTTGGCCAGCGATGGGGTAGAGGGAATAAAAGCCTTTCAAAAAGATGTGTATGATTTAATTATTTTAGATATCTTAATGCCCAAGATGGATGGTTATGCTGTATGTGAATTGATCCGCCAGGAGTCGGATGTGCCAATTTTAATGCTGACAGCTTTGGACGATGAAAAGGATCAAATTAAAGGCTTTGATGTGCTGGCAGATGACTATATTACAAAACCTTTCTCATTTCCTGTTTTAATGAAAAGAGTTGAGGCAGCGCTAAGAAGGAGACAGGGTTTTCGGATGGAGTCCTCTGATTTAGTTTGTGGAAATATTCGGTTAAATAAGGAGAAATATGAGGTATATGTAAATAATGAACAAATTGTTTTGACAAGCATTGAGTTTAAAATTCTAAAAATATTACTGCAGAATCAGGGAATGGTTTTATCAAGGGAAAGGCTGATGCAAAAAATCCATGGTAATGAATATTATGAATGTGATGATCGTCTTGTAAATCATCATATTATGAATCTGAGAAGAAAATTAAATACAGATTGCATAGAAACGGTAAGAGGGGTGGGATATAAAATTGTTGGGCATAATTAAAAGAAGCATAGCTTTAAAAATTTTTTTTATATTTTTAGGGATGCTATTTGTTACAAGCCTTATGATTTATATTGGGATATTGGTCTATATGCCCAGAACCTTTCGCAATCAGGTTACTAAGCAGTTTGAAGAAGAGTTTGAACAACTATATAATGATATACAGGAAGATAAGATGCATAATCATGAGATAATCATACAAAAATTCTGTAATGCACATAAAACAATGGTGAGATTATCTTCCAGTGGTGCGAATGGGGAATTGACAGTACTATATGAATATGGTATGGCTTATTTGAAAGATTTTAGTTTTGAAAACACAACATCTATTATTACAAAAACAATAGATGGCATAGATAAAGATCCTGCTTTATTGATAACATATGCTCCGACAGAAAAAGTAAATGAAGTTAAGCAGAGCTTACTAAGTTTATGCCCGGTCATTTTAGTGTTTGGCATCATTCTGTCTTTTATAGGTGCGTTAATATGTGCAACATATGTGTCAAAGCCCATTATAGACATAAGTAAAAAGTCTAAACAAATGGCATTATTGGATCTGAAAGTGGATTGGGCTCCTAATACATCGAGGCAGGATGAAATAGGAATATTAGCGAATAGTTTAGAAGAAATGTCTGATAATTTAGTGGCAACAATGGAGGAATTGAATCATGCCAACCAACTTCTTCAGAGAGATATTGTAAAAGAAAAGCAAATGGAGCAGGAGCGGAAAGATTTTTTTGCAGCGGTGTCGCATGAACTTAAGACCCCTATTACTTTGTTGAAATGCTGTGTAGAGGGAATGATTTATAAAATAGGGATTTATCAGGACCGCGATAAGTATCTGGCCTATGAGAAAGAGATCATTGAGTCATTGGAAAATATGGTGGCAGAAATCTTATCGGTCTCCAAGATCGAGGGAACAGGGTATCAACTGAATCCTGAAAAAACTAATATGGGTGCTCTGGTAAATTCCTGCTGTTTATCTTATGAGGAATATGCATATAGTAGGTCGGTTAAATTAAAATGTTCTGTGGAAGAAAAAATATTCTGTGTGGTTGATAGTTCTTTAATAAAAAAAGCGATATCCAATGTAATAAACAATGCAATCACTTATTCTCCTAAGGGGGAGGAGGTGTTGGTCAGGCTGACAAGGCGGGAGAATCAGTGTATGCTGAAAGTGGAAAACACAGGCACGCAGATTTCTGAAGAAGCCATAAGGAACCTTTTTAATCCATTTTATAGAGTTGATAAATCCAGAAGCCGGAACACAGGTGGCAGTGGCCTGGGATTATATATTGTAAAAACGATATTAGAACTTCATGAGGCGTTCTATAAAATTGAAAATATTGAGAATGGCGTGTGTTTTACGCTTTGCTTGGAAATAATGTAAGGGCATTTGTGCATTTGCTTTTTAATACTCAAATGCCCTTTTTGTGTGCTTAAGTACATTAAAAATACATCTTATGTAGACGTGAAATACATTTTAAATGATTATAATTAGAAAAATAAACGGAGGTTGTCAATATGACGCTCATTAAAAGGTCTTTTATTTATATAAGGCGTAATAAAAAGAGCAACAGCATCTTATTTGCGTTGTTTATGTTTATCACCACATTTGTGTTGCTGGGATGTAATATAATGGAATTCACGGGACATATAGCAGAAAATCTAAGGGAAAAAATAGGAGCATTCCTGTTAAGTAACAAATAGCGGGTTTGCAAAAAATGAGTGCCTACC
>BLLU01000270.1 GCA_011959105.1 Lachnospiraceae bacterium
GCTGCGGCACTGTTTTTGCAGTGGGCAGTGGTGGAAGTGAATAGACCCAGGGTAGAGAGCCGGGAACTTAAAAATTACTTGATCAGGGGGGCTGATAGATCGCCGGGAGAGGAATATCCTAGCCGGGAATGGGGGTATGGGCGTTTGGATATTGCGGGGACCTTTGAAGTGCTGGCGGGGATTTAAACGATGGGTTTAGGTGAAGGGAGTGCGGAAAAGAAAATTTGCTAGAGTAAGATGTGCAAAATATCCTGTATTTACTTTATTGTAAGACAGGATATTTTTTGCTGCAGAGTAGTCATGTTGTTGTATTGAAAAGTAAAGGAATTGTAATATGTTTATGTGAAATAAATAAATTAAGGGTAAATGATTAAAAAGGTACATATATTGGTGGAAGGAAAAGGTAAAAATGAATAAAATGCACAAAAAATAAAGGGTAACATATATATACAAAACAAAAAAGTTTATTTAATATAAATAAATAACAAAAAAGTTGACAAATATTAGCGCATGGAGTATGATGAGGTCAAAGATAAGGGGGAAAGCAGTTTATGGAGAAGAAATAATTTCCAAAATATATTACTGATGGTAAAATAGTAAGAAAAAATTTACTATAAAGGAAGAGGTTATGAAAAATTTAGGAGAAAACATTAAAAAGGAAAGAAAGAAAAGAAAGGCATCCTTATATGAGGTGGCGGAAGCGGCAGGCGTGACGGCGGGCTTCCTTTCCCAGATTGAAAATGGGAAAAATGAGCCATCCTTAACTACATTAAAGAAGATAGCAGATTATCTGAATGTTACCATCAGCAGGCTCTTAGGAGAGGACGAGGATGTGAGGCGGAAACTGATTCGCAGAGACAGCAGGCATGTATTTTCAAATTTGTGGGACGGGCTGGAGATTGAACTCCTTTCTGCGATTGACAGTGAGCATATTATGGAAGCATGCATACATAATATCACCTCTTGTGCACCGGCAAGCCATATTCCTTATACCCATGAAGGACAGGAGTTTATGCTTGTCCTGGAAGGCAGAATTGAGCTGAGTGTGGACGATGAGCTGATGCAGCTGGAAAAGGGAGACTCTTATTATCTGTCGGACTGCACCAAAAGCCATTTCTTTTATAATACGGAAAAAGAGGGCGTTTCCCGGGTTCTGTGTGTGACGAACCCGCCGTACTTTTACAGTAACAAAGAAAATGTATGATAAATATTGCTGTCTAAGGGATAATCTCGGGACGGCGCAGAAAGGAGACTGTAATGGGAAAAATCGTAAACGCACATGTCCATTTTGGAGTACCGTGGGGACCATCCCCCCATCTTGATGTAAGTTATACACCGGATACGCTCCTTAGGGATATGGACAGAGATGGGGTGGATATGGCAGTTATTCTTCCTTTCATATTTAACTATGATATGGAATGGCATGCCAGATGCGCAAGGGAACATCCGGACCGGCTGATCGCTTACGCGATGTTTAATCCGTGGAGGCATCCGAATCTGAAAGATGACATCTACAAATGGCGTGAATGGGGGATAAGAGGAATCAAACTCCGTGCGCCTAATGAGGCATTTTGTTTAAATTCCTTTGATCTTCTTCATGGATGTTTTGAAGCCTGTGAGGAGTTGGGGATGATTCTGATGATTCACTCCGGTGACGATGTGACTTCTACACCGCTGCAGGTGGAAGAAATTCTTAGATTTTATCCTAAGCTGACGGTATCCATTGCGCATGCTGGGTTCCGTACCCTGGCAGATGAAGCGATTCGGGTGGCGCAGAGAAATAAAAATGTAATTTTGGATCAGACGGCGGCTACATCACAACAGCTAAGGGATGCGCTGGCTTCTGTAGAACCGGAAAGAATTATCTGGGGAAGCGACAGCCCTTATATGGATGAAAGAGTGGAGCTTGAAAAGATCAGGGTCGGTGTGGAGGATCCGGTAATCAGGGACAAGATACTGGGGGAAAATATCCTTAATATTCTTGGAATCAAATAGACAGGAGGGAAAGTATGGTAATTGATTGTCATAATCATATAGGTGAGCCTTGGGGAACCAGGGACAGGCAGACCCCGGAGGAATTACTTACTGGAAAGAATGGACCGTGCGGGTATAGATATGGCGGTGGTTTTTCCCTTCCGCTATGAGAATTATGATAACAGATACACTTATGAAGCGGTGAAAAGATATCCGGACCGTCTGATAGGGTTTGCGATGGCGGCGCCTTGGCTCTGCCGTGATATCGGTACTGTCTTGAGGAAGGAAATTGAGGAGTATGGATTTAAAGGAATCAAGATTCATGCCAATGCCCATAGTTTTAAGATGACGGCAGTAGAGACGCTTGCCCCTATCTTTGATGTGGCACGTGAGAAGCAGATTCCGGTCATACTCATAAAGCTTCTCCACATATTCTACTTTATTTACCATATCGCTGAAGTTCTGACTTTCAAGCAAAATCTGCAGATAAGTGGTATCCCCTTTTTCATACATAAATTTGATTCGCAGCTTCATTGCTTCATATTGTGCCTGCTCTGTCGCTATAGCGGCGTCAAGCTCCTTCGTCGTTTCCTCTATCTGGTCTTCCTTTGCTGCAATATCTTCTTCAATCATTTCGATACTTGCAAGAGTCTCCACAAGGGCGGCATCAATCTCGTCAATCTCTTCTGCCACTTCATCCACGTCAGACTGAATGGAACTCACTCTGCCGGAAGCATTGTTGTAGTTTTGCTGCTCCTGTCTTCTTTGTTCATCCGCCTGCCTTCTTTGTTCTTCTAATTCCTCTTTCTGCTTTTCTAAATCGGAAATAGTGGTAGCCCTCACCGGTTCTACCACTAACAATATCCCTATGCACGACAATGCAATTATCCGCAATACATTTGTTGTAATTTTAATTCTTTTTGTACTCTTCTTATGCATCTTCCTGATTCTCACCCATACCCTGTAGCTTAACGCTTGATGCACTTATGCAAAGCATCCTTTTACTCCAGAACAGGCTCCTTTACTACGGCATTGTCTGCCAAGAATCCAACTACTTTCTGAACCAGCAGGTATTCCCGATAAGCCTCCACATCCAGTTCTTCTTTATATTTTTCTATCTCATATCCAA
>BLLU01000271.1 GCA_011959105.1 Lachnospiraceae bacterium
CATATAAAGAAATTTTACCATTGTTAGATCCAACTATATCAGAAGATCTTGCAATACTATTTTATAAAGGAATTAGATGTGGTATATTACATCAAGGTCAAACCAAGAACAATACTGCATTAACATATCAACTAGATACAATCATTCAACCAAACGTTCCTTACTATTTATGCAATCCGCAAACATTATTTGAAAAACTAAAAAACTTGTATAGATTATATTGGAAAGACATTTCAGAAAAGAATTATTCTGATGAACTGGCAATAAACTTAATTCAAAAATATAATTACATACTTACTCATATATCATAATTTAATAATTACTCCCGCTGGATTTAAATTTTAACAAAAAGGAGCGGATTAATTTCGCGTTCTCCGCTCCTTTCATCATTCTATTGCTCTCTTTGTATTATTTATATTTATTTTATTCTCCATAAATATCGTTCTATTTTGTTACATCTATATGTATCGTACTCTTACTCACTCCGAATGCCTTCGCCGTCTGCCTCACCGTTGCCTTATTTTCAATAATATAATACGCGATCTCCACTGCCCTTTCCTCAATATAATCTTTCATATAAAACCCCTGCACTCATTGTTTTTACAATGTATGCAAAGGTGGGTTCCCTTATACCCAAAGAATACGAAAACACATTTTTATAGACTCCATAAACACCTGCCTGAAGCTTCGCTTAACCACACCGGCAAAATGCGGCATTATCCTTCCACAAATTCTCTCATCCCCTGAAAGATCAGCCACACAGAAGTCGCTCCCGCATCCTGATACCCGATCGCTCTTTCCATCAACGATTTGGCGCGTCCAAATTTCGCCTGGTAATTCTTGGTGTTCTCCATCCCCTGCCTTGCAGCCTCCTCCGCCGCTTTAAGCATCTCAAGAAGCCCCTTCCTGCAGTTTGCCTCCAATGCTTCTACCGCAGGAGCTAAGGCATCTACCATCGTCTTATCTCCGACTTCTGCCTTGCCTCTCTCCTGAATTGCGGACAGACTTTTTCTTTCCATCCTGGCAATGTCCTCTGCCGTAAGGACTGCTTTTGCCCCCATATCCTTAGCGCCCGCAAGATACAGGCTTCCAAAAATAACCCTGGAAGCCCCGCCCATGGACAAAAGCATTGCTTTTCCGGCCGACTCAAAGACTGCGTATGCATTTTCTTCGGATTTCATCTTCATAAGTTTTTTCTTCACCTTCTGCATTCCATCCGCCATGCCGATCCCATG
>BLLU01000272.1 GCA_011959105.1 Lachnospiraceae bacterium
GGCCCTGTGTGCATCAAGGGAATGGTGTGATTGAAGGGGATATGCGGAACTGTAATAAGAAAGGATGTGAACGGAGACTTGGGAAGGAAATATCGGAAGAGAACGGCATTTGAGGAGCCCAGTTACTGGCAGTCCTACTCGGATATGATGGCGGCCCTGCTGCTGATCTTTATTTTAATCATCGCCATCACTCTGGCGATTTATAAACAGAAAACAACGGATCTGGAACAGACCCAGATTGAACTGAATGCGGCCAAACAAAAGCTGGAAGTGGCTACGGAGGAACTGGAAGTGGCCAAGATTGATCTGGACAATTACCGCAGCGAGATCGAAGCGTCCAAACATGATCTGGAGGATTCCCTGCTCAAACTTCAGCAGGCCTATGATGCGGCGGCCCTGACAAAGGAACAGCTGGCCGCAGCCTATCTGGAGATTGACCAGGCCAAAGGGGAGCTGGAGTCCACCCGGAGTCAGCTGCAGGACATCGTGGGAGTGAGAACAGACATTATTGGGCAGCTGCAATCCAGGTTCAACAATTCCAGTATGAAGGTGGACGCTCAGAACGGCTCCATCAGTTTTTCCTCGGATGTGTTGTTCAAATATGGAAGCGCCAATCTGACCGATGCCAGTAAAGCTACTCTGACGGAGATTATTCCCATGTACCTGGACGTGTTGCTGCAGGATCAGTTCCGGGACTATATAGCGGAAATCATTATTGAGGGACATACGGACACGGATGGCAGCTATCAGCACAATATGGAGTTGTCCTCGGAGCGTGCGAGTTCTGTAGCCAGATATATCCTGGATTCCAGGAATGGACTCAGTGAGGCCAAGGTTCAGCAGCTGCAATCTATGCTGACTATTAACGGTCGTTCTTACAGCAGTCCCATCTATGAAGCCGGAACAGGGGAGATTGACATGGCAGCTTCCCGGCGCGTGGAGATCAAATTCCGTCTGAAGGAAGATGAGTTAATTCAGAAAATTACAGAGATACTGGGGCAGTCAACAGGGGATGCCCCGCCATCCCAATAGAAGGATTGTTTTGTGATACGTGTGTCACAAAGCAAATCTGACAGGCGAAAAAACACAGGATATGACACCCCAAATAGACTGAAAATACCAGTTTTATGGCGGCATATGGGGTCTATGGATAAAAATGACAGGCACTGGCAGAAGAAGCTGTCACAATCCTTCAGACAGTATCTGGAGGGACTGGAAGGGGCTTGTCTGCAGACAGAGGATATGCAAAAAACATAAGGGGCATCTGGAATAAGGATATGGAATAGAATAAGAATATAGAATAAAGAAGCGGGAGCATAAGAAGAAATAAGAAAGTAGTAAGTGAGAAACGGGAGAGAAAATAAGAGAGAAATAAGAGGGGAATTAAGAAAGTAATAGGAGAGGAGAAGTATGATGGACGAAAACAGAAGGAAGAGAAACGAACTCCTTGCTGCCACAGTGATCAAAGGGTTGGAGAGCCGTAATATGCAGGGATATTATGCCTCCACCAAAGAGGAGGCTCTGCAAAAGGCGCTGGAGCTGATTCCAGCGGGGAGCAGCGTCAGTTGGGGCGGCTCCGCCAGCATTCAGGAGATCGGCCTGAAACAAGCCATACTTCAGGGGGACTACCAGGTGTATAACAGGGAGGCGGCCTGCACCCCGGAGGAGAAACGCAGGGTGGAACTGGCAGCCTATGACGCGGATTTCTTTCTGACCAGCAGCAATGCGGTGACACAGGACGGTATCCTGGTGAATATTGACGGTAATTCCAACCGGGTTTCCGCCATTGCTTACGGACCTAAACATGTGCTTATGATCATAGGAATGAACAAAGTCTGCGGGGATGTGGACGCGGCGGTCAGCCGGGCCAGAAACGAGGCTGCCACCTGCAACACCCAGCGTTTTCCCATCCATACTCCCTGTAAAGCAACAGGGGCATGCGCAGACTGCAAATCCCCGGATACAATCTGCTGCCAGTTCCTGACCACCCGCTTTTCGAGACATGCAGGGAGGATTCTGGTGATCCTTGTGGGGGAGGATTTAGGATTCTAGATTTCTTTATAAATTCTTTCGTTTTTCCTTCAGTCGGATTTTAGAAAGGACTGTTATCTTATTATTCGGAAGGAAGGAGAATACGAAATGAATATCTTGATTCTGACAGGAAAATTTGGTATGGGGCATTGGAGTGCCGCCCAGTCTCTCCGGCAGCAGCTGTTGGCCAGCCATTCGGGCACGACTGTGGAAGTGATGGATTTTCCCGCCTATGCCCTGCCAAATCTTTCAGGCTTACTATATAAGTTTTTCAATCTGATGGTTTCCCATGGAAGGCATATCTTTAACCTCTATTACAGAGCCACGGGCAAGGGGCGTTCGGATGTTCACCCACCCTTTGAAGGGATATTTCTGGACCGCCTGACGGAATTGCTTGATCAGAAACGTCCGGATGTGGTGATTGCCACCCATCCGCTGTGTGCACAGCTGGTCTCCCGACTCAAGGAAAAGGCCGGGGAGGAGCAGAATCCGCTGGATCTTCCATTGATAACATGCGTTACGGATGTCAGCACCCACCCGGAATGGATTAATTGCAACACAGATTGCTACCTGGTGCCCAGCGGAGAGGTCCGCAGAAGCCTGGTCAGCTGCGGGGTGGATCCCGGCCTGGTATGCGTCACCGGTATACCTGTGCGAGAAGAATTCCGGCATTTGTCCCGTCACAGAGAGGGGAAAGAGAGGGAATTGCTGATTATGGGAGGAGGTCTGGGCCTTTTGCCCAAGGATCCTGCTTTTTATGAAGCCCTTAATCGGATTCCCCATACCCACACCATCATTGTCACCGGCCATAACAGGAGACTTTATAAGCGCCTGTTGGGAAAATGGGAAAATATACAGGTGGAGGGCTATGTGGGGCAGGTGTGGGACTACATGGCCAGGGCAGATCTGATTGTCTCCAAGCCCGGAGGCATCACCTTGTTCGAGGCTATTTTTGCCAGGGTTCCCATCCTCACCTGGCCCCCCACTCTGCAAAATGAGCGGAACAATGCCCGATGGATGGAGGAGAAGGGCATCGGCTGGGTGGCAGGTTCGGACAACTGCGCCGGGGAGATACAGGAGATTCTGCTGGACAGAGCGAGGCTGTCAGCCGCGGCATATCACATGGAATGTCTCAGAAGGCAGCTGCAGGCGGGTACTTTGGATCAAATGATGGAGGCTGTTGCCGGGGAAGGGAGGATTGCCGTATGATCCGGGGAAAGAAAAAGTTTGTGGGAGTGTTGTTCCTGGCGGCCATGATGGCCGTTACCGGGGCGGTATTGTTCAAAGGACAGTCTTTTCCCCTGCTGTGGGAGAGTCTGAAACAGGTAAAACCATTCTTTCTTTTAGGGGGCCTGTGTCTGATGCTGGGATATGTGGGATGCGAGGCCCTGTGTACCCGGCTGATTCTGGGGAGGCTGGGACACCGGGTTCCCTACCGGCGCTGCCTGGGATATTCCTTTGTGGGTTTCTACGTGAGTTCTATCACGCCTTCTGCTACGGGGGGACAACCGGCGCAGATTTACTGTATGAGCCAGGATGAAATACCCGCTGCCCACGGGGCGCTGAACATGATGTTGATCGCCGCATGCTATCAGGTGGCGACCCTGATCTGGGGCGGGGGCGTATGGCTGCTTTGCCCTAAAGCGGGAGCATTCAGCGGCGGTATGGGGGTACTGCTGCTCTATGGGGCAGGGATGATGGTATTGCTCACTGTGGGCATGGGTGCAGTGATGTTTCTGCCCGGGGTTTCCCGGCGCATCTGCGGGGGCGTTTTGCGGCTGCTGGAAACTCTGCACCTGCTCCGCAATCCTGCTTCGGCCCGGGATAAATTGCAGCGTCAGTTGGAAGAATATGCAAAGGGAGCAGCCTGTGTAAAGGCCAATCCCGGTCTGGCTCTGAAGGTGCTGTTCCTGTGCGTGGTGCAGCTGGGGATGCTGTTTTCAGTCCCCTGGATGGTGTATCTGGCTTTTGGACTCCAGGGGCATGAATGGATTCAGATAGCGGGACTCCAGGCGCTGCTTACTCTTGCGGTCAGCAATCTGCCGCTGCCCGGTGCTGTGGGGCCTGCGGAAGGCGGGTTTGTGTCGGCGTTTGCCGCTGTATTTGGCACCGGAATGGTCACGCCGGCCATGCTGGTCTCCCGGGGCATCAGTTTCTACGCGTTTCTGATCATCAGCTTTACCGTTTCCCTGGCGGTACACCTGCGGATCCGCCGTCAGGCCAGGGAACGTGCCTTGCGGGAAATGGCGGCTTCCAGACAGGGAGGCAGGGTGGTTGCGATGCGCAGATATCTGCGGGGAACCATGGGGCAGGAGGTCTAGCCTGCCGCCCCGTGGACTGCTCCGTCCGCAGAAAGCCTTTAGATTTCTGCAGTGAGTTCAAACAGAGTCTGCTCATAATCCTTTACAAAATATCTCAGATTGGTTCTGCCTTTTGTGACAATGGTGTGTCCTTCGGCTTCCAGCTTTTCCTTCTGGGCTTCAATGCCGCCGGGATATTTCGCGTTTAATTCCCCGTTTGCTTTTAGCGTTCTCCAATAAGGTGTATCGGAATCGGCCCGCTGGTAACTGGCCCATGCCGCAATCGACACAAAAATCCCTGCCGTAATTGGCTCTGTAAAATCCGCGCCGGCCAATCTGGCGAAATAGTTCCGAATCTCTCCGATTGTGATTACCTTTCCCCGGGGGACTTGCTTCATTACCCTGTCATAGTCTATTGGAGGCGCGAAGTACATTTTGTCGCCACCGTATTTCTCAATGCTTTTTTGGTCTGTAATGATTTGGGTTTTCGGCATATCCTTGCAATCCTGCAGCATAGCGTTAAAGTCTTTTTGATCTTCATTTGCCATATGGGTTCACCTCCTGACAGAATTATAATGCTTCCTTTCAGTCCATGCAATGAGACTGTTTTACTTTTTTGTTTCTGGAAGGAGCACTCTTTCTACTGTACATAAATGTTTTTTTCCTGTACAATGGAAAAAAATATGCAGGGATCGCCGGGTGGCTCCGGTCCGTAGGACAGGGCAATGCGGAACAGCGGAGCTGGAGAGGCGATGGGAGAGAGGATACGATGGGTATGGAGGATAGAGGAGATACCAGGCTGACGGTGGGCATTCTGGCCCATGTGGATGCGGGCAAGACCACGCTGGCGGAGGGGATACTGTACCTGACCGGAGGAATCCGCAGGCTGGGCCGGGTAGACCACGGGGATGCCTTTCTGGATACCCATGATCTGGAGAAGGCCAGGGGTATCACCATCTTTTCAAAACAGGCCCGGATCAGTGTTGACTGTGACGGTCAAACCAGGGAGATCACCCTGCTGGACACCCCGGGACATGTGGATTTCTCCGCCGAGACAGAGCGGGTTCTGCAGGTGCTGGACGCGGCGGTGCTGGTGATCAGCGGTGCGGATGGGGTACAGGGGCATGTGGAGACATTGTGGAAACTGCTCAGGCGCTATCAGGTTCCCACTTATCTGTTTATCAATAAAATGGACCAGCCGGGCACGGATCCACAGGCCGTATTACAGGAACTGCGGGAGAGACTGGATGAAAATTGCGTGGATTTTACTGTGGCGGACTGTTTTCTGGATGGGGTGGGCGGAGAGATTGTCCCGTCGGGTCAAAGCCTGCCGGAGCCGTCACGAATCAGGAATGTTGAGGGACTTCCCCGGGAGCAATGGCTGGAACGGCTGTCTCTGTGCAGCGAGGAACTGATGGAGACCTATTTGGAACAGGAGTTGTTGAGCCTGGTCCAGGTTCGGGAAGCCATTCGTCGTCGGCAGATTTTTCCCTGTTTTTTCGGCTCGGCGCTTAAGATGCAGGGAGTGGAGGAGATGCTGCGGGGGATTGCCCGTTATACTTACCGGCCTGCTTATGGGCCGGAATTGGCCGCCAGGGTGTACAAGATTGAGAGGGACGCCGGCGGCAGCCGTCTGACCAATCTGAAAGTTACCGGGGGGAGCCTGAAAGTAAAGGGGCTGCTGGGCGGGGAGAAGATTGACCAGATCAGGTTATATTCCGGGGCCGGCTATCAGTTGGCGGAGGAGGCCCCGGCGGGGACGGTCTGCGCCGTCACGGGTCTGAGCCGGACCTACAGCGGGCAGGGGCTGGGGGCCTTGCCCGACGGCGGCAAGCCCAGCCTGGTGCCGGTGCTCAGCTATCAGGTGGAACTGCCGGAGGGATGTGACGCCCATAAGATGCTGAAGAATTTGTATCTGTTGGAGGAGGAAATTCCGGAACTGCACATTCTGTGGCAGGAGGGAAAATCCCCCGGGGAGGGAGAGATTCGCGCCCAGGTCATGGGGCAGGTGCAGATAGAGATTCTGCGGGAACTGATCGCACGCCGCTTTGGCACGCAGGTGTCATTTGGGGAAGGGAGCATCGTGTACCGGGAGACCATTACAAAGGCGGTGGAGGGGATAGGGCATTTTGAGCCGCTGCGCCATTATGCGGAGGTGCATCTGCTGCTGGAGCCGGGAGAGCCGGGCAGCGGACTGGTTTTGCGTACAGAATGCGGCGCGGATGAACTGGACAGGAACTGGCAGCGGCTGGTGTTGTCTCATCTGGAGGAGAGGCCCCACAAGGGAGTTTTGACCAATTCGGTCATAACGGATATGCGGATTACTTTGGTGGCCGGAAGGGCACATCTGAAGCATACGGAGGGCGGTGATTTCCGGCAGGCCACTTATCGGGCTCTGCGGCAGGGGTTGATGCAGGCACAGTCCCGTCTGTTGGAGCCCAGGTATGCTTACACACTGGAACTGCCCACGGAGAATCTGGGGCGGGCAATGAGTGATATTCAGAAAAAGAGCGGCAGTTTTGAGGATCCCGAGACCTTCGGGGAACGCAGCATTCTCCGGGGCACGGCCCCGGCCGCCACGCTAAACGGCTACCAGATGGAGGTGAACGCCTATACCAGGGGAAGAGGCAGGCTTTCCTGCCGGTTTCATGGTTATGCCCCCTGCCACAATGAGCAGGAGGTGATAGAAAGCTGCGGATATGACCCGCAACAGGATCTGGAAAACCCGGCGGATTCGGTATTCTGCGCCCATGGGGCAGGGTTTATCGTACCCTGGCAGCAGGTGGGGGACTTTGCTCATGTGGACGCCGGAGACAGGCTGCGGCAGCTTCTGCCGGAGGTGTTCGGACCGCCGGCGGACTTCCGAACGGAGGAACCGACCGGGGGTCGAAGGGACCGTTCGGAAGGGAATATGGTGCAGGCGGGGACGGGGGATGCGGGGGCAGGCCGGCAGGGTGATGGCAGGCTGCGGCCCCAGACCGGCGGGGCGCTCCGGGAGGACCGCTGCATCAGCCAGGAGGAAATCGAGGAGATTTATCTGCGCACATATGGGACCCGGGCGCTGGACAAAAATCCCTGGAACCGGCCTGCGCCGCCGGCCAGGGCTGCCGCTGCTCCCAGGGAGCCCGTGTACAGAGGTACGCCTGGACAGTCCCGGGAGCGGTATCTGCTGGTGGACGGTTACAATATCATTTTTGCCTGGGAGGAGTTGCGGGAGATGGCCCGGGACAATGTGGAGGGGGCCAGGACGAAATTGATGGACATCCTCTGCAATTATCAGGGCTATATTCAGGACACGCTGATTCTGGTATATGACGCCTACAAGGTCAAGGGCAATCCGGGCACGGTGCAGCGATACCACAATATCCATGTGGTCTACACCAAAGAGGCGGAGACTGCGGACCAGTACATCGAGAAAACCGTCCATCAAATAGGTCGGAAATACCAGGTGACGGTAGCCACTTCCGACGCCCTGGAACAGATGATCATCTGGGGGCAGGGCGCTGCCCGTATGTCTGCCCAGGAACTGCGCCGGGAGGTGGAAGGCCATAGCCGGCAGCGCCTGGAGGAATGGCAGGCCGGACAGCCGGGAGGCCGTTTCTTTTCCCTGGAGGAGAAATTGCGGCAGGTGGAACTGCCGGAAAACCGGGATTGAGCCGGTTGGGAACAGATAACAAAAACAGGTCGGATTTCGTCATATTCATGTAAGATTTACACATTGTCTCCCGGAACATGGCGTTATATACTGAGAAAAACAGCCATGACAGCCGAAAAGCGGCTGAAGAACTAAAATGGGCTTAAATTCGGGAGGACTTATGAACAGGAAAGTGGCGATTGTGGGATGCGGAGGGATTGCCCAGGTACATGCCCGGGCACTTAGCGCCCTGGAAGGAGCGGAGCTTTGCGCTTTTGTGGATTGTAAGCCGGAACGCGCGGAGCAAATGGCCGCGCAGTATGGGAAAGGCAGGGCGAAAACCTACGGAAGCCTTGGGGAAATGCTGACGGCAGAGCATCCCCAAGTGGTACATATCTGTACGCCCCATGCGCTCCATGTGCCTATGGCTATGGAAGTGCTGGAGGGAGGCGGCTCCGTGTTTATGGAGAAACCCCCTGCCATCTCCACGGAACAGTTTGCGCAGTTGGAGCAGACATTGGCCGGAAGCTGTGGGAAACTGGGGGTTTGTTTTCAGAACCGGTACAATTCTTCCACCAGAAAAGTGGACGAATTGCTGCGGGAGGGCCGCCTGGGAGAAATCAGAGGTGGAAAGGCCTTTGTCACCTGGAACAGAAACGCGGCTTACTATCAGAACAGCGACTGGAGGGGAAAATGGGAGACGGAGGGCGGCGGCGCGCTGATCAACCAATCCATACACGCACTGGATCTGCTGCTACGATGGCTGGGGGAGCCGGAGGTGGTGGAGGCGTCCATGAAAAACCATCATTTGCAGGGAGTGTCAGAGGTGGAGGACACAGTGGAGGCTTTTTTGGGATTTTCCGATGGAAAGAGGGCCTGCTTTTACGCCACCACCGCCTATGTGGCAGACTCGCCCGTGCTGATAGAACTGGTCTGCGAAAAAGGAAGCATTCGCCTGGAGGGAGAGACGGTGACAGTGGTTTATGCCCAGGGCGGAGAAGCGGTGTTTCGGCTGAAAGCCGGCGAAGCCACGGGGAAATCATATTGGGGAAGCGGCCATGCCGCCTGTATCGGTGATTTTTACCGCAGCCTGGAGGAGAAAACCCCTTATGCCAACGACCTGGCTTCGGTGTCTGCCACCCTGCGGGTTATGATGCGGATGTACCAAAGCGCCGGAATGCGCCCGCAGGAATATGAGAGATAGGAAATGAAAATGGAAACAGTATGTGCCCGGAAAGCGCACTGATTCGGATAGGGACGCTGAAGCGGCCATGTCCGAATCAAATGTACTGCGCGCTGGCAGGGGATATACGGAACTAAAATTAGGAGGAATTGATATGGAGCAGGTAAGGTTGGGAATTATCGGCATCGGCGGTATGGGCAGCAATCATGTCAGAAGCATATTGGAGGGTAAAGTGCCCGAGATAAAGCTGACGGCGGTGGCCGATATCCGGGAGGACCGGCGGGAGTGGGCCAGAAAGGAACTTTTCCCGGACGTGGCCATATACGGCGAGGGAAAAGAACTTATTGAGAGCGGAAGCTGTGATGCCGTGCTGGTGGCCACCCCCCATTATCTTCACCCGGAACTGGTGATTTATGCTTTGGAACACGGACTGCATGCCATCAGTGAGAAGCCTGCGGGGGTTTATACCAAGCAGGTGAGGGAGATGAATGAGGTGGCGGAAAAATCCGACAGGGTATTCGCCATTATGTTTAACCAGAGGACCAACTGCGTCTATCGGAAAATGCATGATATGATCGCCAGTGGAGAACTGGGGCAGATCAAGCGGGTCAACTGGATCATTACGGATTGGTACCGAACCCAGAGTTATTACGATGCGGCGGATTGGAAGGCCACATGGGACGGGGAGGGAGGCGGCGTGCTGCTGAACCAGTGCCCTCACCAACTTGATCTGATCCAGTGGCTGTGCGGTATGCCGGTGCGGGTGCGGGCTTTCTGCCATGAGGCGAAATGGCATGATATCGAGGTGGAGGATGATGTGACGGCCTATTTGGAGTATGAGAACGGGGCCACGGGCGTGTTTGTCACTACCACCGCCGACACTCCCGGCACGAATCGGTTGGAAATCACCCTGGAGATGGGGAAGCTGGTTTGTGAAAATAACAAATTGCTGCTGTACCGCCTGAGCGAAAACGAGAGGACTTTCTGTAAGACCTCTAAGGAAGGTTTTGCTCAGCCTGGGTGTACGCTGGAGGAAGTGGAGACCGATGGGCAGAACGAACAGCATGTGGGAGTGCTGAAGGCTTTTGCCGCCAGAATTCTGCATGGCACGCCCTTGGTGGCGGATGGAACCGAAGGAATCCGGGGCCTCACCCTCTCCAACGCCATGCATCTGTCAAGCTGGCTGGATCAGATGGTGGAGATACCCTTTGATGAGGAATTGTTTTTGCAGGAGTTGAACAAAAAGCGGGCCACCTCCAGAAAAAAGACGGCAAGCGGCGTGGTATTTGATACTACAGGGACTTATTGAACGCGGGATATGCGGAACTAAAAACAGCATATCTCCGTAAAGCGCACTGATACATATGGGG
>BLLU01000273.1 GCA_011959105.1 Lachnospiraceae bacterium
CATCGGTTGATGTGTCCTTTATTTCATTGAATAAAATATTAGGACCAGCCCATGCACTTTTAAAGCAAGATGCTGAGATGGTGTGTTTGATTAAACCACAGTTTGAGGCAGGGAAGGAGAAAGTTGGAAAAAAGGGTGTTGTGAGAGACCCACAAGTGCATAGCGAAGTGATTGCCTCCGTGTTTGCTTCTGCGCTAGAGCAGGGGTTTCAAATATTAAATCTTGATTTTTCTCCTATTCGTGGACCAGAAGGAAATATAGAATATTTGATGCATCTGCTGCGAGTGGAGCAGCCGTCAGAGCTGAATATCGTAACAGAGAATTTTTTCCGTGTTATAACAGAGACAGTTACATTGGCACATAAAAGATTGGATGCTGGATAGTTAATGGAGTATTGATGAGAACATTTTATATATATACAAATCAGACAAAGGATGGAAATGGTGAGATTACGAGATACATACGAGATTACTTGAATCTGAAAGGGTGTCTATGCAGCAGTAGTGTTGATGAAAAGGTTGAAGGAATGATTGTGCTTGGTGGTGACGGAACAATGCTTCGGGCGGCAAGGAAATATGTCAGTTATCATATTCCAATGATTGGAGTCAATCTTGGAACTTTAGGATATCTTGCAGAGGTTGATCGAGAGGAGATTGGCCCAGCGCTTGATAGTTTGATTGCAAATCAGTATGAGATTGAGTCGCGCATGATGCTGAGTGGATTTCCGGTGGTATCTGGTGTGAACGGGAATCCACAAATCGCATTGAATGATATTGTAATTAATAGAAAAGGGGCGTTGCATGTCATTAATTTCAATATTTATGTCAATGGACGGCTCTTGAGTACATACAATGCAGATGGAATGATTGTCTCTACGCCAACAGGTTCCACTGCGTATAACTTATCGGCAGGAGGACCGATTGTTGAACCGCGAGCGCGGTTGATTTTAATGACTCCAGTGTGCTCGCACACACTGGTAAATAATCGAACGATAATCCTTGCAGAAGATGATGTTATTGATATTGAGATTGGCAAATATAAATCTGGTGAGAGGCGTGAAGTGGAAGTTAGCTTTGACGGACGGTGTCCTGTAAGTCTTAATGAAGGTGACAAAGTGCGAATTATACGTTCTGATAAGGTGATAAAGATAATAAAGCTCAGTGAAGGAAGTTTTTTGGATACACTGCGCAAAAAAATGCGGATATAAAAAATGTGAAAGGCATAATATCCAATGAAAAGACAAAGACATGAGGTCGTAGTAGATCTAATCAATAAATATGAAATTGAAACACAGGAAGAATTAGCAGAATATCTTCGTAGGGAAGGCTATGATGTAACGCAGGCAACGGTGTCAAGAGACATTCGAGAATTGCATTTATCAAAAGTATCAGCAGGAAATGGTAAACAAAAGTATATCATTCTACAACAAAGGGAGGATAATAATCTGGGGGACAAATATATTCGTGTGTTGCGAGAGGGCTATATCTCTGCGCAGATGGCTCAGAATATATTAGTGATTAAGACTGTGCAAGGAATGGCCATGGCAGTAGCGGCGGCGCTAGATGCAATGCGGTTTCCAGAGATTGTGGGATGCATTGCAGGAGATGATACTATCTTTGCTGCTGTGAAGTCCGTTCAAGAAACCAAGGCTGTAATAGAAAAGCTGAATAAGATTATAAAAGGTTAGGGACTTTTAGATGTTGATTAGTTTGCATGTAAAGAATTTGGCTCTGATATCAGAGACAGAGGTAAATTTTGGAGAAGGGCTTAATATATTGACTGGAGAAACAGGAGCTGGCAAATCTATTTTGATTGGTTCTATCAATTTAGCTTTGGGGGCGAGAGCGGATAAGGATTTGATTCGGACAGGGGCAGAATATGCACTTGTAGAACTGGTGTTTCAAATTTCAGATGACGCGATGAAAAAGGAGATTGAAGCTCTTGAAATTCCTGTTGATGAAGAAGGAATTATTATTATTCAACGCAGGATACAGCCCAGTCGAAATCTGTTTAAAATATGTGGGGAGACAGTTACTGCAAAGCAGATTAAGGTACTTTCCGAACTTTTGATCGACATTCATGGCCAACATGAACATCAGTCTCTATTGTATAAAAAAAATCATATGGAAATTCTTGATTCTTTTGCTGGGGAAGAGCTTGCTGTTGTCAAGAGTGAGCTTAAGAACCGATATCATCAGTATGCAGTGCTGAAAAGGGAACTTGCAGAATTTTGTATGGATGATGGTACAAAAGCAAAAGAATTATCTCTCGCAGAGTTTGAGTTTCAGGAGATTGAAGAAGCTGCATTGACAGAGGGGGAGGATGAAACACTTGAGCGGGAATACCGAAGGATGGCGAACAGTCGTCAGATTGTGGAAGCTGCAGACAAGTGTTACCAACTTACAGGAAATAGTGATC
>BLLU01000274.1 GCA_011959105.1 Lachnospiraceae bacterium
GAAAGTGTGGATATTACGTTTCGATACGCCCATATGTTCCCGACAGAACAGATACAAATGGCAGAGTTGCTGAACGCAGAGTTTAAGGAGGGTACAAAAGAATGAGCGGCACACACAAATATCCAACAATCAGTTTTCGCATTTTTCCCAGAGAACGTGAAGAAATTGAAGCAAAGATTTTTGCAAGCGGCATGAAAAAGAAAGATTATTTTGTTCGTTCCTGTATTTACAATCGTGTATGTGTGGTAGGGAAGAAAGAAACGGTATATCAAATTGTGGAAAAATTACAGGAAATGCAGAGCCGTATGGAAGAGCTGGCAGAGCAGATAAAAGACGAAAAGCCGGAGGTCACTACCGAAGAAATCAGAGAGTTACAGACATCTTATGAGGATATGTTGAAAGCAATTCTTTGGATGTTGGACGGAGCAAAATATCTGTGGCAGGGCAACGCCAACGGAGAAGAAAAAAGCCCCGACAGCGGCAACTGTTAGGGCTGTGATAACTGGAAAACCTCTGTTATCAATCTCACAATATCAGTATAGCAGAGGTTTCTTCCAGTGACAACGATTTTTCAGAAATGGAGGGCATTATGGAAGAAACAAAAACAGAATTACAGTTGATTAAATTGTCAGAAATACAGTCGCAGGAAGTTTCTTGACTGTGGTTTCCCTTTATCCCTTATGGCAAGCTGACAATTATTCAAGGTGATCCGGGTGAGGGAAAGACAACACTTGTACTGAACATAGCGGCGAAGTTGTCAAAAGGAGAGGGCTTAGAAAATGAAATGAAACTTACAGAGCCTTTGAATGTCATTTATCAGAGTGCGGAGGACGGTCTTGCCGATACGGTAAAGCCCCGGTTAGAACAGGCAGGGGCAGACTGTGAGAAAATCTCGGTCATTGATGAAAAGATAAAATCGCTTTCCATGATAGATGAACGCTTGGAAGAAGCTGTTATAAAGACAGGCGCAAAGCTGTTGATTTTAGACCCGATACAAGCCTATTTGGGCGGCGGTATGGATATGAACAGAGCAAACGAAGCAAGGGATATGACGAAAAAATTAGCGGCACTTGCAGAGAAATATCAGTGTGCGATTGTACTTGTCGGGCATATGAACAAGGCGGCAGGAAATAAAGCGGCATACCGGGGCATGGGTTCGATTGATTTCTTTGCAGTTGCTAGAAGTGTTTTGTTGGTCGGCAGGGTTGAGGGAGAAGAAAATATAAGGGCAGTGGTGCAGATTAAAAATAACCTTGCGGTGTTCGGACACCCAAAAGCGTTTGCATTGTCGGAGGACGGTTTTCAATGGCTAGGGGATTATGAGATTACCGCAGATGAAGTCTTAGGCGGTATTGCTCCCAAAGCAAACAAAATGGAACAGGCGAAGCGTTTGCTTCGGGAACTGGCAGAAACAAACAACGCCATGCAGAGCAATGAAATTTTTAATCTAGCGGAAGAACAGGGCATATCAAAGCGGACACTGGAAAATGCAAAGAAAGAGTTAGGTGTCCGGGCGAAGCGGATAAACAATACATGGTATTGGGAACTGGATAAAATCAGACAGTGACGGACAGACAAGGTAACAGCGCAACAATGCAGGGTATTAGAATTTTGCAGTCTTGGAATTGCGTTCTTGATGATTGCAAGGTTGCAAAGATTATAGACATTGCAATGTTGCGCTGTTGGGAGAAAGCCGGAAAGCGGCGGCATTAAGGCGGCGAAAAGCCGCCCCGTCCGTAAGGACGGAAAAGCCCCCGGCAGGGCGCAAAGGCACTTTTGATAGAGCGCAGCCTGTCGAAAGTGCTTTTGCGTTACTTTCGCAGAAAGTAACAAAGGCTATGCGCCGGGCGGCGCATTAAAAAATAGAGAATGTGGAGGATATGCCTATTGGAAAGGACGATTAGCGGCATGATGGGGAAAGGCTCGGTCAATCACAATACGAGAGCCTTTAGCGCAAAGAATGTAGATAAGGAACGAAGCCGGGATAACGTGGAATTTTGCCACTCGGATATAAAAGAGGTCTATCACACTCTTTTTGATGAAGCACTGGAACGCTACAACACAAAACAGAAACGGAGTGACCGAAAGATTGACGATTACTATGAGAA
>BLLU01000275.1 GCA_011959105.1 Lachnospiraceae bacterium
ATACTTGTTGGGGATGGCACAAGCGGATCGTGTGAAATCACTTTAAGCGATATAAGCAATGTAAGTGTGGATTCACCCTCTGATGGCTTAGATTCCGAAGAATGGATGGATGATTTTTATAATGATTGGACGTAAAATAGAACGACCCATGGAGTGTTTTGACTTCCTGATTTGAATATTCATGAGACAATCAGGCTATAAGTGATTAGCTACCGCACGATGGCAAAAAAGCTGTCGTACAGCAGCTATACTGACACGCTTATTTGATCTGGCGGTGGCTTTTTAGAGCCGCCGCCTTTTTTTGCCGAAAGACCAAGAAAACGAAAAATCTGTTTATCAATATACAGACAGTGTTTTGACAACTCCATGACAACTATGTTCCATACCCATGAGAAATATGCCTGCTAAAATACTGAAAAACAAAGCAAAGGAGGCACTTCTATGAATGTGGGAAAAAGGACAATTTTGTATCTTGTCCGAAAATGGAGCAAGACGCTCTTGCTGTTTATGATTTTCTTAGTCGTAGGTACACTTGTAATTTCCGGGGTATCTATTCGCAAGACCGCTGACCAGGCGGCTGCAAATGTGCGTCAGTCTTTAGGCGGTGGATTTGTCATGAAAGAAGATCACAGCGACCAGAGCAAATATGAACGCCGTGATCTTGGGAACGGTTCCTATGCGATGGCGTATGTGGGAGAATCCCTGACAAAAGAAATTGCGGATAAAGTGGCAGAGGTTCCCGGCGTAAGCGGATATAATGCAGAGAATATTGGCCCCGCAAATCTGAAAACGATGGATGGCGAGTATTTGAAGTTAAAGAGTATTGAAGGAAGTATGTTTGCCAATGAGCCGGTACTGAGTAAACAGGCAAATATTTATGGCTACACCAATACAGCGGAAGCTGATATGTTTACTGGTGGCAGCCTTGAGTTGATTGAAGGACGCCAGATTACCAGCGAGGATCACAACGCTGTGCTGATCCATAAAGAGTTGGCGGAATCAAACAATCTGAAATTAGGCGACCAATTTGTAATCGCTATGAATCCACAAATTACAGGCGGAGATGAAGAAGCTGGAAAATTGCAAGAAACAGTTACCATTGTCGGTATCTTTGATTCTAAGATAACACAACAAGTTTCCATGTTTTCAACACCGGGAGATTTGCTGGAAAATACAGTTTTGATGGATGTGGAAACAAGCGTAGAACTGTTATCCTGGTCATCTGAGGGCTATTACAAAGTTCATTATCAGGTAGATGATCCGGCTAAGTTGGACAGTATTATGGAAGATGTAAAAAATCTGGATTCCATAGATTGGGATTGTTTTACGTTGGCCGAAGAAAATAAATCCTACGAATCTGCAGCTTTGCCGCTGGACAATCTGGGAGGTTTGATTACGACGCTTATTGTGATTACTACAGTCATAAGCGTTGCCATATTAGTTCTGCTTCTGACCATGTGGACAAAGAGCCGTACTCATGAAACCGGAATCTTACTTTCTATTGGTATTAGTAAGGCAAAGATTTTAATGCAACATCTGGCCGAGGTTCTTATTGTTGCCGTATTAGCGTTCAGCCTTTCTTTTTTTGCCAGTACAGCAGTTGCACAAGGAATGGGAAATGCTCTCTTGGACACCGATACCACTAATTCTGTTACACAAGAACCGGAGATTGGTGAGGATGGTTCCTTTGGTTATACGTTGCCTGAAATCCCTACAAACACAACATCTGTCACTGAATTGACAGTCACAGTTGTGCCACAAACACTGTTTTGGGTGTTTGGTATTGGTGGGGTGCTGATTATATCCTCCGTAACGGTAGCTTCTATTCCGATTTTCCGTTTGAAGCCCAAAGAGCTGCTTGGAAAGATGGATTAGGAGAAAAATAAAGATTATTATGGGAGGTCACATAATGAACACTTTAAGCAGAGCCTTTTTATCAGTACACCGTAAAAAGGGAAAAAGCATTGTGTTGCTCATGGTGCTGCTTGTCGTTTCAACCTTTGTTTTGGTAGGGCTTTCGATTAAATATTCTGCCGATACAGCAGCACAAGAACTAAGGCACTCTCTTGGTGGTAGTTTTGGGTTAGTGGTGGACAAATCTAAATCTGAAAACTTTATAGCCAGTGAAAATCAAAGCAGTGGCGTTCAATATGTCGGTGCGCCGTTAGATGATTCTGTGATTGAAGAAGTCTTAAAAACTCCTAATATTGAAAGCTACAATGCTTCTCAAATTGGAGAGGCAATACTGACCAATGCCAATGGAGAATATCTGGAACTGGTAAAGACCAATAATCAATACGATGATGATGAAACATTACTTCATACTGCTACCGGTGAAATGAATACGGACTCTGAAAAAAGCAGCTTTTTTTCAAAAGGAACCTTTCAGATCACCGAAGGGCGTCACATTCTGCCGACAGATGAAAATGTTGTTCTCATAAGTAAAGAACTTGCAGGACTTAACAATTTAGAAGTTGGAGATCAAATCTGGCTTCAATCTTCGCAAGAAAAAACATCCAGCCCCTTCTCTATTGTAGGTATCTACGAAATCAAGGAACCACAACTTAATGCGGGGCTTGTACCGCCACCCTCTCTTTATCAGAACCGAATTTTCATTGACGATTCCAATGGGGAATCAGGAGAATATCAACGACTGGAATTTTATGTGAAAGATCCGGCTCAGCTTAGTAATACCATTGAATCTGCAAAAGAAAACGCCAATATTGCATGGGATGATTTTGCGGTAGAAACTGCCGATGAAGAATATCAGCGAACAGCGGCACCTTTGGAAAATATGTCTGCCCTGGTATCGTCCTTGTTGACCTGCTTAATTATTGGCAGTGCCCTGGTGTTGTCTTTGATTCTAAGTCTTTGGATTAAGGGCCGTATTCATGAAACAGGTATATTGCTGGCTATGGGATACCGAAAGACGCAGATATTTCTGCAACATTTTGCAGAGGTCATGATGATCGCTGTGCTGGCATTTGGCATTTCTTTCTTTGCTGGCCAAGTCGTTGCGGATGTAACGGGTGATCTTCTCCTGCAAAATGTCTCCGCGCAAACCGAAACAATCGCCAGCGATACCGCCTCTTCTCTGGAAGTGGAAATAACTGTTCGTAACTTTGCGGCTGTTTGTGGAATTGGAACCTTAGTTGTAGCCTTCTCTGTGGGAATGTCTAACATCCCAGTGTTTCGCTTACAGCCCAAAGAGATATTAAGCAAAATGAGCTAAATGGAGGATTTAAGATTATGAGCATTTCGGAATTACCAGAATTGTCAAATTCATTTGATAAAAAAAGCAGCTCCCAAATCGGAGCGGGAAAAAGGTATGCCGTTTCCGGCCTTTCTGGATGTGGAAAGACTACTATGAAGCGCACAAGAAGAATAGTTATGCTGCTTTGTTCGGCTCTGATTTTCACATTGATCTTATCTGCCTGTGGAAATTCCTCATATAATGATCGCAACTTGATCCTTTCTAATGAGGATAGTTATACCTACCAAAAATGTGTAGACACCGGAAGTACGGACACTTCTCTGAAAAGAGAATTTCAAGGGTTCAACGGAAAAGACACCATTTGGATGCTCAATGCAGCAGAAGATACATCTATTTCTATTGACCTTTCGGCAGATTTGTCCAGCGGAAAATTCAAAGTCCTGCTTGTTTCCGAGGACAATAAAATTACCACCCTTTTAGAAGGTGATGATACGCAAAGCACTTCCGTAGATTTGAAAAAGGGTACAGCAAGAATCATACTTGTTGGGGATGGCACAAGCGGATCGTGTGAAATCACTTTAA
>BLLU01000276.1 GCA_011959105.1 Lachnospiraceae bacterium
AACAACTCGGTTAACAGCCGAGTGCTCTACCATTGTATGATATGCAACCGGAAAATAATATTCAGCACATACACTCAAAATGCATCTACGTTTCTAATCCCACAATAATGTTTATGCCTCTACTTGGCAGTCAGGACACCAGTCTTTACAGGATCACTATATAATATGCTTTCTATAATCAATAGTATCTATCCCATACACTTGTGTATCTACACACTCAAACAAAGCCGGATCAAACAAAGCCAGATTATATCCATCGTTATGCATTACGCTTTTATATTCAATACCAGCATATTCTGCTGCATCATCATGGGTAATACTCTTAATAAAATCTGTAATATATTGCGTTGATACATAATCTAAGGCACTATCACTCCTTCTCATAATTTTACCCATTTCATCATTTATCTTATTTAAATGCTCTTTATTAATTGCATATTCTAAACAGCTTAATCCTTCTATAAATGGACTGATTTGATTAATTTTCTTTAAATCAACCACAATAATGTCTTTTTTCAATTTAAACTTTCCAACCGTTACATAATCATATGCACCGGCTCTGGTCTCATATATTGTAGTCTCGGCAGTATCTCCTAAGTATAAACATCTAATCCCTCTTGCATTTGCTCTACCATCTGTAGTCTTTTCAATAGGCGGGGCTCCCATTTCTTCAATGGGAATTCCTTCTTCCGTTGAAATTCTACATCGGTAAAACATCTCACCTGCCTTATAAGGTTTACGTATATATGAACAAAATCGTTCCAGTAAATCCAAATTTATATAATGAGTATGAAAGCGATTCTTTGTTTTTAACGCCTCCACAAAGTCATCCCAAGAATTTGTAGTTAAAAGAGAATGATTTAATAAATACTCTTGGTCATATAATTCCGGTATACCAACTGGTTGATCAAATAACTCTGCATTATATTCGTACTTCTCTTTGCATATGGCAGTAATAATATTATATACATCTGCTTCGCTCTTTTTATTAAAAATCTTCCAGTTATTAATCAATTCACCCTTCAATAGGCAAGTTTCCGATTTCGGATAGGAATCTGGCAACAAAGAAACTGGCGTATATATGCTTATCAAGTCATCAAACATCATACTCAGGTCCTCATACTTATCCGTATCATATATATGTACACTTTTACATTTACACAGAGGGCAATCCCCAATCTCTGCTTTGTTTCGAATAACAGAGATAACTTCTGTATCACAAAAACATCTTTCGCAGATTATCATAAGCTACTCCTTATCCAAATATCTTCCTATCAACTCTAAATGATGCATAATGGATAATTTTTTCACTGTCCCTAGACCTGGATAAGCTTCTCGATGATATAAATCTTCAAACTCTTTCATTGCAACAGTATCAAGGTGCTTTCCCTTATTCCATACCACAAGTTTCGATAATGCTTCTTGAAACTTTCCAGCCGGGTCACTTATATCATCATTCGAATCAGACACAAAATGCTTTACACGTAAACTATCATCTGTATCGAAGTATACAATATGTATTGCAACTGCATAAGGTGCAAATCCAGTTTCATTATATTCCTCACCAACTACAGAATAATCAGCAAACCCTACATATCCATCTTCCTGATAATACAAATGATCTTCTGAAAATGGCTCATCATCAATTTCAATATAATCATTATTTCTTTCTTGTTTGTTAAACTTATCCTCCAAAAGTACTCTGTTTTTTCTTATCTTCCGTCTAAACCCGCTTTCATCTGGTATTAAATTATATTTAACATCAGTTTCCGAAAAGTATTTTTCATAAACTGGAATAACATCTTTGTCATTGCATATCGTTCCCATATTATCCGCATGTCTATCAATGAACTTCTCTGGTTTCGAATTTGCTCTCAGTAAATTCATAAAAAGAATTTTATTGTTTTCTTTTAGACTGACAGATAGACCTTCCTTTAATTTCTGATTTTTTTCTTCCTTAGCATCACTATTGAAACTACCCACTTTTGGATTGGTAATAATAGCCAGCTGTTTACTATTTGCCCCATAGATTTCTATGGTCTTAATAAGTGTAGAAGATAATTTTACAGGTTCAATAATAGGCGTAATTCTGCTACTCAAAACCCCTTTCTCTACCAATTCACGCAATGCAATTAATTCAAATTGGCGTCCTCTCAAATAAGGAAAATACATACTACTCACCTCCATATTGACATTCCAAAAATGTTTCGAGCTTCCGATAATCATCATGTGTTAATTCCATAAAATATGCCAAAAACTTTAATTCATATGGAATCTTAACAAACTCCTCTTTTTCTAATTGCATCCTCTTTTTCAATATTTTCAATACAAGCAAATATGACTCTTCTACCGGTATCTGTAAAAACATTTTTTTACAAGCAGAATAATACTTAAACTGTGTAACTTCTGGCAAATATCCATATCGTTGAGTAATTATCTCTTCATATTCACTTTTCCGTAATAATTTAAAAATAACTTCCCTGTCCAAATCAACTGTGTATCTTTGCGGTTTCCGTACTGTACCCAACTTCCCATTTCTTCGTAATATGTAAATGCCTACAGGTTTATCAATACTCTTCAAGACTTTCTGTAACTGCGGCAGATTCTTCTCATAAGTGACTACAGCCACATGGTCAAATGCCTTGTAATAGTCATCTAACTGAGAACTTAGCCTCTCCAGATTATCTAATTCCGTTTTTATCTCATATACAACGGCCTTACCATTAATTAGTAGAAAATCCGCTTTAGATTTTGCAATCGCTATTTCTGTTAGAGCAGTTGTCGTATTAACGCTATGCACACCCAAGAGTAATTTATTCAACAAAGTATTCTTATAAAAATATTCATTTCGATACGTATTCTTTAATTCACAATAAATTTCACATATTAATTTCCGATTATTCTTTTGGTCAGCATCATGTGTATAACGTCTTACCACTGATGAATATACGTTATCTACTTTCCCATTTATAAAGTGGCGAAGCATATTGCGGGTAAATATTCTATTTAAATTACTCATTCTATTTGTTTTCATCAACTTCGCCTCCTTCCAATATAAATTATTGAATAATATTTTACCATATTTCCTTATAAATTCACAGAAAATTTTTAAATAAATTTAGAGAGATTTGTTTATTCCGTTTTTGATATTTCTTAATTACATTCCTATCATCCACTCAGCATAAGTTCATGCCTTGATATGCTTTCATCCGGCTCATTGTCGTCAGAATGCATCAATGTATACAAAAAATCATTAACATTCCATTCCGTGCCGAACTGGTTATAGGTCATGTTGAGCTCCACGGATATCTTGCAATCCACCGCTCTTTCCCGTCTGGCTCACTGTAACCTGCTACGCAGCACAATCCCGGTTTGTTTCCAGTTAACATTTTCTTGCCTACTATTTACTGGCATCTGCCTTTTTCCTGTTATTATTAGTCATTTCTTAGACAGTGAAAAACCCGCAAACACTGATGTTTACGGGCTTTGCCTAACTCCCCGAGTAGGGCTCGAACCTACAACAACTCGGTTAACAGCCGAGTGCTC
>BLLU01000277.1 GCA_011959105.1 Lachnospiraceae bacterium
GCGGAACTAAAAACAGCATATCTCCGTAAAGCGCACTGATACATATGGGGACGCGCAGCAGCCCAATATGTATCACCATTGCTGTGTGCTTGGAGGAGATATGCGGTACTATAAATAGGAGAATAGGGCTTATGTTTGAAAATATTGTTTTGTCGGGTTTCGCGGATGAAATCGCCGCGTCATTAGATACCCAGATGCAGGTTCTGGATCAATTACAGATGCGCCACATCGAGATGCGGGGCGTGGAAGGCAGAAACTTCGTAGAATATTCGGAGGCTGAAGCCAGAGAGATTAAAAAACGTCTGGAGGACAGAGGATTTTCGCTGTCTGCCGTGGGTTCTCCCATCGGCAAGATTCGGATTACCGATGATTTTGCCCCCCACATGGAATTGTTCAAGCACACGGTGGAACTGGCTCACATCATGGACACGCCCAATATCCGCATGTTCAGTTTCTATGGCCCGTCGGAAAAAGTATCCGGTCAGGAAAACGCAGTATCCGGCCCTGGGGCGGCGGTTCCCTGGAGGGGCCAGGTCATGGAACGGCTGGGACAGTTTGCGGACTATGCCGCCGCCAACGGGGTAGTGCTGCTTCATGAGAATGAAAAGGGGATTTACGGAGAGACGGCAGAGAGCTGTCTGGACATCTTACAGCAGTTTGGAGGGCAGCACTTTAAGGCGGTATTTGACTTTGCTAATTTTGTGCAGGCAGGGCAAGACACTCTGGAAGCCTATGAAGCCCTGAAACCTTATATCGCCTATATTCATGTGAAAGACGCGCTGCGCAAAGACGGCAGCGTGGTTCCGGCGGGCTATGGGGACGGCAATGTGAAGGAAATCCTGGGACGCTTGAAAACCAGCGGTTACAGCGGCTATCTTTCCCTGGAACCCCATCTGTCAGACTTTACAGGATTCTCTTCTCTGGAGAAGGACGGCAAGATCGGAAAGAAATTATCCGGGGAAGAAGCATTTACTTTGGCTCATGAGGCGCTGGTAAAGATCCTGGAGGAATTATAACGCAAGAAAGTCGGTGCGTAACCGACCACGGAGGAAGAAGCAAGAGGGTTGTCGCAAAGTAGCCACTATATACAAAATATGGTATTGAAACCATGAAAGTTTCATCCATTTATCGTGTATAAGCTACAATTTGCGACAGCCTTTTTGTGGTTGTATATGATAATATGGCAACTGCCTGCACATACACAAAAGCGGAGGCGCTTCATAAAATAATAAAACCAATTATTTTAAAGGGAGAAAATGCCATATGAGACGATGTGTTCCGCTGGAACCCGCCGCCGAAGCTGTCTGCAATCAAAGCGCCGTGCCTCCGCTGATTTTTCAGCTTCCGCCTGAGCAAGGCAGAAGAGTATTGGAAGAAACGCAGGATACACCGGTGTATAAATATCCCGCCCGTATATCCTCGGATTGCATAAACACCGAAAGGTGGGGCAGTATACCGGTATATTTCATTGCGCCCGAAAGTGGAAAACCAAAGAATATTATATTCTATATTCATGGCGCAGGCTGGGTATTCGGCAGCTTTCATACACACGAAAAGTTAGTCAGGGAACTTTCCGCCAGGACAGATTCTCTGGTGATATTTCCCGAATACAGCCGGGCGCCGGAAGCAAAATTTCCCATCGCGATAGAACAGTGCTTTTTTATTCTTTCCCATATAAGGGAAATCGCCGGGGACTGCTATTCAATGAACGATGGTGATACACTCACAGTTGCAGGCGACAGTGCCGGCGGAAATATGGCGATTGCCATGGCTCTGATGACAGCAATGCGGCATGGCCCATGTATAAACAAAATGCTGTTATATTACCCGGTTACGAATGCCTGCTTTGACACCCCCAGCTATTGTCAATTCGCAACGGATTATTATCTGTACCGGGAGGGAATGAAATGGTTTTGGCGGCAATATACAAATTCGGTGGAGGATCAGAGCCAGATAACGGCATCTCCCCTTCGGGCCGGCATAGATTGCTTGAAGTGTTTTCCTCAGACCATGATTATAAACGGACAGGCGGATGTTCTGCGCAGTGAGGGAGAAGCCTTCGGAGAAAAACTCCGATGCGCAGGCGTGGAGGTAACGGCGCTGCGGGTACAGGGTACCATTCATGATTTTGTGATGCTGAATGCACTGGACCAGACGCAGGCCTGCCGCACTGCTATGGATGCGTCAACAGAATGGATCAATCGTATTTCTCCTTTTCCCCAGTCGCCATGAGAGACTCGGGAATGAATTCCCCGGTTGACTTTCTGCCAGTCCTCCCGGGGCATCAAGAAGGATGCCCCGGGACATTTGCGCTGCCGGACAAACCGGCTTTCAGCCGCTTGGGGATGAAACTACAGCTTCTGCACGGGTCGGACCATTTTCCAGAACCGTTCCGGATCGTGGTACAGATAGCCCATCCTGCCGGGAGTGGTGTCCAGGCAATAGCCGGATGCCTCATAATCAAAGGCGCTCATGGCCGCTTCCACCTTCTCCTCCACGCTGCGGTTCTCCTGATTATAATCGAAGGGGCCATGCTCGAATACAATATACTCCCCCTGGGGGATGTCTGTCAGGAGCATTTGCGGGGGAATGTCGCCCTTGTAATCCATGGGCAGACGCACTCCGTAACACTCTGCCAGGGGGATGCCCCAGCTGCAGAGCCTGCCTTTGGGGTCATTAAGATATCCTATGATCTGGCCGCTGCCGCTGTTGGACTCGCTGCCGCCCAGATCGTCCAGCTTGCCCTTTATGCTGTCCAGCAGGCCGCAGACCGTCTCGCAGTCCTGTCCCGGAATCCGGCTCTGTTTCTGCCAGAAGTCCCAGTATCCGATGCTCTCATAGTTCCTGATATGCAGGAATTTGTGAGCGGGGATGGTTACAAAATAAATCTTGATTTCCTCTGTGGATTGAATCATTCCTATTTCTCCCTGTCCAAAAAAGTAGCGGTCGAAGGAGTGCAGCTTGGTGCGCAGCACCACAGGCACGGGCTTTCTGCGGTATTCACCGGGAGTAATGCCATAGGCTCTTTTAAAAGCCCGGGTGAAGGCTTCATGGGAGGAAAAGCCGTAGTCTACGGCAATTTCCAGAAAACTCCGACTGCTGTCACGTACCTCCCGCAGCGCAAAAGCCAGTCTGCGGAGCCGCAGATAGTCCCGAAACTGTATTCCCGATATTTCCCGGAATTTCCGGGTGACATAGAACTCGGAATACCCCAGCCGACAGGAGAGGGCATGCAGGGTCAACGCATCATCCTGATGACCCTTAATGCACTGGTCAATCTCGTCGATGAAAATTTGAATTTGCTGCTGCCACTCGTACATCGGTCTGCCTCCCGGGGCTGCCTTTTTCACCCGTCTGCCGCCCGCTTCAACCACCCTGCATCCAGTATAAGAGGAAGGGGAGAAAAATGTTTGATTTCACTTGCTGTCCTGGGAAACTTTGCAGGGGTATCGCCTGTGCTATTATAGCAGAGGCTGGGGATACATGCAATATACAAACCCGGGCCGGCGAAGCGCTTATGTGTCAAATCCCAGCATTAGACCGCCGTTTTCGGCATAGTAGCTGCAAAGTCCCAGGGTAGGAGAGATCAGCACATTGGCGCTCGGATGGGCTTCCCGGATCAGGCCAGCCAGCTTATCGGCAGCTTTTTCGTTTTGATTGTGCATAATGCGGACTCGGCCCCCGGAATAACCGGCTGCCCCCATGACCTTTACCATACGGGTAAGCGAGCCCGGTTCCCCGTGGCATTTGTGCAGAATTTCCAGCGTGCCCTGGGCGCTGGCCTGCCCCACTACCCGGATGCCCAAAATCTCACAGATTTTGGCGACCGAGGGATTGACCCTTCCGTTGCCTGCCAGATTGCGGAGGGATTTCAGGCAGAAGAGCAGCCTGGTGCGGGCGGCGTAATCCCGGATGCCGCTGAGAATCTCCTCCTCATTCGCTCCCGAACAGATCAGTTCCCGCAATTTCTCAATGAGCAGCGCCATTTCCGGTCCTGCGGACAGGGAGTCAATGACATGGACACGGCGCTGGGGATACTGCTCCTCATACAGGGCTTTGGCGGCTCTGGCAGCATCACAGCTTCCCGACAACCCGCTGGTGATGGTGACACAGAACACCACTTCGGCCATGCCGAAGGCTTCCAGCCAGTCTCCGATGCCGGGACAGGCTGTGCCGGATTTGCCCCCGGAAGAGAGAGCCTCGTCCATCTGTGCCAGGTCCAGGCTGTCGTCGTCGGAAAAGTCCCGGTCCCCCACAATGATGTGAAGGGGGGCGTAAGAAAAGGGAATGTCTTCGATTGTGTGAATATTGGATGCGGAATCTGATACGATTTTGTATTTCATAGAAACCCCCTTTATATAGTGATTATTACCTTTACATCGGTTTTTTAATAACTGATCATATGCAACACTAGAATATCAGTTATTGAGAAACCTGTCAAGGGATAAGAAAAACTTTAACCGACTTGTAACAATTCGAAAGGATTTCAGAGTTTTTGGACTCTTTTTTGAGGATCATTGCTGAATGCTTTTCATGCATTGAAATATACAGATAAATATAGTATGATATGAAACAAAATCAGAAATCTTTGCTGCATGGACGAAGGCAGGGAATGAAACAGACTTCGTCCTGACAGCAGACAGGAGCAGGTATGAGTACAGGAATCAATGAATTTCATATGCCCAGATATCAGGAACTGCCCGATGTGGGTCTGTATCTGGAGCAGACCACCAAGTATATCAACGGATATCTGGAGCCTCTGGGCTGCATGGAGATCACCTCTTCCATGATCAGCAACTATGTGAAAAAGGGATATGTGGCAAGCCCGATCAGAAAGCAGTATTACCGGGAACAGATCGCGCAGCTTTTTTTTATCGCCGTGGCTAAGAATGTACTTTCCATGGAAAACATCGGGAAACTTTTTGCCCTGCAGAAAAAGACATATCCCACCCAGGTGGCCTTCGATTATTTTTGCCGGGAGTTTGAGGACAGGCTGTATATCATTTTCGGATTGCGGGAGACTGTCGATCCAGAGGAGAGCATAGACGGCAGTCCCAAGAAAATGCTGCACAGCGCCGTGATTGCCATGGCCAATATCATCTATCTCAGCCACCAGTTTGAAGAGATGGGGAACTAAAATATTATTTGTGGTCAGTGGGCGAATATGCTATAATAGACCTATGATTTATGGCTCGAAAATAAAACACGACAGGAGGATGGGACTATGAAGCTGATGTTTATAGGTGCGGACCATGAAGTGACGGGAAGCTGTCATTATCTGGAAGCGGGGGGCAAGCATATTCTGGTGGACTACGGCATGGAGCAGGGAGTCAATGTGTTTGAGAACATGCCCCTGCCTGTGGATGAGGCCCTGATTGACTATGTGATTCTGACGCATGCCCACATTGACCATTCCGGCCTGCTGCCCCTTTTGTATGCCAAGGGGTTCCGGGGACAGATCTATATGACCCATGCCACGGCGGACCTGTGCAGCATCATGCTCCGTGACTGCGCCCATATCCAGATGGCCGAGGCGGAGTGGAAGAACCGCAAGGCCAAGAGAAGCGCTTCCCAGCCCGCCATGGAACCTCTTTATACCATGGAGGACGCCGAGGGCTGTATCAAGCGCATTGTGCCGTGCAGCTATGACAAGGAGATCCGGGTGGCGGACAATATCAAAATCCGTTTCACCGATATCGGGCATCTGCTGGGCTCTGCCAGCATAGAGGTATGGCTTACGGAAGGTGATGTCACCCGCAAACTGGTGTTTTCGGGAGATATCGGCAACAAGGATCTGCCGCTGCTGCGGGATCCCCAGCCCACCAGGGAGGCGGACTATGTGATCATGGAGTCCACCTACGGGGACAGGTATCATGACAAAAACAGGCTGGATTATGTGGCAGCCCTGGCTGAGATTTTACAGGAGACATTTGACAGGGGCGGCAATGTGGTGATTCCCTCTTTTGCCGTGGGGCGTACCCAGGAGCTGCTGTATTTTCTGCGCAAGGTCAAAGTCGGCCGTCTGGTGAAGGGGCATGAGGACTTCCCTGTGTATGTGGACAGTCCGCTGGCGGTGGAAGCCACCAATATTTTTCAGGAAAACCGTATGGAGTGCTTTGACGGGGAGGCTCTGGAATATGTGCAGGAAGGCATCAATCCCATATCCTTTGCGGGGCTGCGGCTTTCCATCACCAGTGACGAATCCATAGCCATCAATTTTGACACCACTCCCAAGGTGATAATTTCCGCCTCCGGCATGTGTGAGGCAGGACGTATCCGGCATCATCTGAAACACAATCTGTGGAGGCCGGAGTCCACAGTGCTTTTTGTGGGTTACCAGGCTGTGGGCACGCTGGGCCGGGCCATTGTGGAGGGCGCCAAAGAGGTGAAACTTTTCGGGGAGCCTATCGAGGTGCGGGCCTCTATTAAAAAGCTGGTGGGCATGAGCGGGCATGCGGACAAGGACGGACTGCTGGAATGGGTGAACGGTTTCCAGGAGAAGCCGAAGAAGGTGTTTGTGGTCCATGGCGAGGACCGCGTGTGCATGAATTTTGTGGAATGTCTGAAGGTGGAGCATGGGCAGAGAGCCTATGCACCTTACAGCGGCACGGAGTTTGACCTGGCGGCCAACAAGTTTACATACGAAGCGGAGCCTCAGCCCATCAAGAAGAGGGCTGCAGTGGCGACCGGCGTATTTGCCCGTCTGGTAGCCGCAGGCCAGCGCCTGGCGGCCATGATTACCAAATGCGACGGCTGGGCCAACAAGGATCTGGCAAAATTTGCGGACCAGGTAAACTCGCTGTGTGACAAGTGGGAGCGGAATATCTGATCCTTATGCGGAGAATAAGGAGGGCAAGGCCAATGAATATTATCGTGGCTGCAGACGAAAACTGGGCCATCGGCAACAAGGGAGATTTGCTGGTGCGTATACCAAGCGACCACAAACATTTCCGGGAGGAGACCACCGGAAAGGTGGTGGTGCTGGGGCGCAGGACGCTGGAGACCTTTCCCCAGGGCATGCCCCTGCAGAACCGCACCAACATCATTCTGACTCATGATCCGGGATACCGGGTCAAAGGCGCCCTGACCGCTCACTCCGTGGAAGAACTGATGAAGCTGCTGCAGGCTTACGATGATCAGGACGTGTATGTGATCGGCGGCGACAGCGTATACCGCCAGCTGCTGCCTTATTGCAATGTGGCCCATGTGACCAGGATTGACCGGGCTTACGAGGCGGATGCCTATTTCCCCAATCTGGATCAGGATCCGAATTGGGAAGTCACGGCGGACAGCGATGAGCAGACATATTTTGACATCACTTATCGGTTTTTGAAATACGAGCGCAGGGGCCAATAATGCCTGAAGAATTGGGGAGACAAGCTATGGGATTGCGGGATCATTTTATAAAGAAACAAAAAGAGAAACGGATTGAGAAAGCCTGTCTCCTGTTCTGCCCGGAGAGCGATTCGGTGAAAATCATGGACCGGATCGAGATTTTCTTTGGCGGAAGCGGCGGTGCAAAGACCAACAATTATACCCTGCAAAACGGAGACATGAAGATTTTCCTGGCTGCCTGCGGCGCGTCGGACAATAACGCCAACAGCACTTACGCAAAAGAGCAGCTAAACGGCGTACAGGGATTTGTCTATCGGATTGAGACCGACCAGGGGGATGTGAAACTTAATCTTTTTTACCATCTGCGCCAATGTAAATCGGTGCTTCGGGTGATCTACAGCTATGAGGGCACAGGCTCACGGGAATCTGAGGGAAAAGAGCAGGAAATCCGTTCCCTTATCCTGCGTGTCACCGATCTGCTGCAGGGAGTTGCGACCTTTGGAGACGGAACCGCTTTTCTGGACGGTCAGGGGCGGTTGATTCTGGACAGCAAAGGCAGGACGGAACTGGATTATTATATGCCCGCCGAAATGCTTCCGGGGGAGGAATGGGGGAAGGATATGCCCCGGGAGTGCCGGGAGCGGAGGGATCGGTCCATGGCATGGATGAAGGAGAGACATCTGTATGTCTCTCCCTGGCTGCCTCTTTTGACCGAGACGGAAAAGGAGGGGCCCGCCCGGACGGTCCGGGAGATCTGCGGCCGGGCGGGTGCTTTGCTGGCGGTATCTCTGTATTCCGAGTGCCGGCTGGGAGAAGGAATGGACCATGGGCAGGCCAGAGCGTTTATGGCTCCGGTGATGGAGCGATTTGAGGCGGAAAAATATTTCTCCCCCAGGGAGAAAGCCTATCTGGACAATCCGGATTCCACTCGGGAGGAGCAGATTTCATACGCCTGGCAGTATGAAAATCTGCTGGTGATGGAATGGGCGCTGGGCTTGGTTTCGGAACTTCCCTGGCCCGGGGAAATCTGTGATGTGCCGGGGACGGTTCGGGCGCTGCAGGCTTTTGATTCGCTGGACGCCATGGAGCGGGGAGCGTCTCTGCGCTCCTACGGGGAAGTACTGGATGCCGCCGACCTGATTTACCGTCTGGACTGGGCCTGTGTGGATGCCCGGGTGATGGGTATGCAGGCTCCCGGCGGATTGGACGCCGGTGTGGTGGCAGAGCGTCACCGGGCCCTGTTCTGGCTGGCGGGTGTGGACTCGCGCTGCGCATGGGATGATGTGGATCTTTCCACCTGAAGCAGTTTTATGCCGATGGGGCGGTAATACCTTTGGCAGTTTATCTGTGTAATGGGGCATAGAAAGATTTGACAAATAAATCCTGGAAATGTATACTATACAGTATGCAAAAAGACCATATGCATTTGCCCGGCATACAGATGCAGGAAAGGATGAGGGGTAGTGATGGAGAAGAAAAACATTGACTGGAGCAATATAGGCTTTGGATATGTACAGACGGACTATCGGTATGTTTCCAATTATACCAAGGGAGCTTGGGACGATGGCGTCCTGACCCGGGACGCGGAGATCGTGCTGAATGAATGCGCAGGCGTATTGCAGTATGCCCAGACCATCTTTGAGGGCCTGAAGGCGTATACCACGGAAGACGGCCATATCGTGACTTTCCGCCCGGACCTGAATGCGGAGCGTATGATGGATTCCGCTGCCAGGCTGGAGATGCCCGTGTTTCCCAAGGAGAGATTTATTGACGCCGTGAACCAGGTGGTGGCGGCCAACGAGGCATATGTGCCCCCCTATGGCAGCGGTGCGACCCTGTATCTTCGCCCCTATATGTTCGGCATGAATTCGGTGATCGGCGTTAAGCCGGCAGACGACTATCAGTTCAGGATGTTCTGCACGCCTGTGGGCCCTTACTTTAAGGGCGGCGCAAAACCCTTGACCATCCGGGTAAGTGATTTTGACAGGGCGGCTCCCAATGGCACGGGGCATATTAAGGCGGGGCTGAACTATGCCATGAGTCTGCATGCCATTGTGTCTGCTCATCATGAGGGATACGATGAGAACATGTACTTGGATCCCGGGACCCGTACCAAGGTGGAGGAGACGGGAGGGGCCAATTTCCTGTTTGTGACCAGGGATAACAAGGTGGTAACGCCCAAATCGGACAGTATTCTGCCTTCCATCACCCGTCGTTCTCTGGTGCATGTGGCCCAGGAGTATCTGGGTCTGGAAGTCCAGGAGAGAGAAGTGCTGCTTTCGGAGGTGCAGGATTTCGCAGAGTGCGGCCTGTGCGGCACGGCGGCGGTGATTTCCCCCGTGGGCAAGATCGTGGATCATGGCAGGGAAATCTGCCTGCCCAGCGGCATGAGTGAGATGGGGCCTGTCACCAGGAAGCTGTATGACACCCTGACGGGCATCCAGATGGGACGCATCCAGGCTCCCGAAGGTTGGATCCATGTGATCAAATAAGGCGTATAGCCCGGTATTTTCAGAAAGTATATTTGATATAATGCGTCCGATCTGCGGAGGAGAACTTTGCAGACCGGGCGTTTTCTCAACCGGAGTTAAAGAGACAGGAGGGCCGTGTCATGAAGTTTCTGCACACAGGGGATCTGCATATCGGGAAGAGGCTGTTCGAGGCTTCCGTGCTGGAGGACCAGGCCCATATCCTGGAGCAGATCTATGAGATCGCCCTGGAGGAGCGGGTGCAGGCCGTGGTACTGGCAGGGGATTTGTATGACCGAAGCGTGCCCCCTGCAGAGGCGGTAACGCTGCTGGACGATTTTTTGACCGGATTGATTCAGGCGGGTATTCCGGTGATAGCCGTAAGCGGCAACCATGATTCCCCGGAGCGTCTATCTTTCGGAGAAAAAATTCTGGAAAAACAGGGGCTGTATATGGCCGGGGTTTACGAGAACAGCCTGCGTCGGGTTGAAATTGCGGACGGGGAGACCAGAGTGCGCTTTCTGTGCCTGCCCTTTGTGAGGCCCGCCCAAGTGGAGGAGACCACCAGCGCGGCGGCGGTGGCCCGTATTCTGGGACAGGAAGGGCTGTTGCCGGACCGGGAGAACCAGGAGGCCTGCAGCGGAGGGGAAATCCCTCTGCGCCAGGTACTTGTGACGCATTATTTTGTCACGGGGGAGAACGGACAGGCCCCTCAGCTGGCGGATTCCGAAACCGGTGTGAATGTGGGAGGGATAGACAATGTACCGGCGGACCTGTTTGGCATCTTTGACTATGTGGCTCTGGGACATATCCACCGATGCCAGCAGGTAGGAGCAGGACCGGTCTGGTATGCCGGGGCGCCCATGAAATATTCTTTTTCCGAAGCCCGGGGCGCAAAGAGCGTGAATATAGTGGAACTACAGGGCCAGAGGCCCGCCGCCGTCACCCGGAGATTTTTGACGCCTCTCCATGAGATGCGCTGCATCAAGGGGCGGCTCAGGGATCTGGTGAGTCCCCAGGCAGTGGGGGCGGAGGGGGTATCCGATCTGGATTATATCCAGGCCACCCTGACGGACCGGGAGGCATTGATCGATCCCATAGGTACCCTGCGGAGCGTGTATCCCAATGTGATGCAGATCCTGTCCCAGAGGTACGGGGAAGCCCAGGAGGAGAGGTATGAGAGCCGTCTTCAGGGCAGACGCAGCAGTCCCCAGGAAATGTTCGGGAATTTTTACGAGATGCTGACCGGTGAAAAACTGTCCGAAGGGCAGCGTGCCCTGGTGCAGGAAGTGGTGGAAAGTCTGTGAAGAACGGAAAGGAGCAATATGAAGCCGATTCGCCTGGAAATATGCGGTTGGGGACCCTATAAGGATGTGGAGTGCGTGGAATTCTCCAAGCTGGGCGGCCAGGGGCTGTTTTTGATTACCGGGGCTACCGGGGCAGGCAAAACCACCCTTTTTGACGCCGTTACCTACGCCCTGTACGGAGCCCTGAGCGGAGAGGTGCGGGACAAAGAGAGGGGAGGCGTGCGCAGCGACTTCGCCCGGCCCGACACTCCTACTTATGTGGAACTGGAGATGGAGCACCGGGGCAGGGAATACCGTATACGGCGTAACCCGGAGTATATGCGGCCCAGGAAGAAGGGGGGCGGGGCGGCGCTGGCCAGAGAAAAGGAAAACGCTGTGCTCTGGCTGCCTGGGGGGCAGATTCTGGAAGGGGTCAAGGAGGTAAATACCAGACTGCAGGAGATATTGGCCCTGGACTATTCCCAATTTAAACAGATCTCCATGATTGCCCAGGGGGAGTTCGCCAGGCTGCTCACGGCGCCGCCCCGGGACAAGACCAGGATATTCCGGCAGATCTTTGACACCGGGATCTATGAGCGGTTTACCGCGGAATTGGGAACCAGAGCCAGGGCATACTATGAACAGGTGAAACGGCAGAAACAGGCACTGGAGGAGCAGCTGCGGGGATTGGTCCCCTTGCTGCTGAAAATAGAGGCGGAGCAGGAACCCTGGGCAGAGACAACGCCGGAGTGCGGCTCGGTTCGGGAGACTGCGCCGATCCGGGAGACCCCGGCGGAATTACGGCGGAAACTGTATGGAGAAAGGGTGGAGGATGCACGGCGTATGCGGGAATTGCTTTCTCCGGAATACCTGCAATATGATGCCATAGAGGAGGGCCTGGGGCAGCTTCTGGGAGACGGGGACAGGTATCTGGAATTTCTGCACGACGTTTTTCAGAAGCAGGACGAAGAACTGACGCGGCTGCAGGGACTGTTACAGAGCCGGGAGGAGGAGAACCGACAGATTAGGGCTTTCCGTCAGGCTTGTGAGGAAGGAGAGCTGCTGGCAGCGCAAAGGGAGTGTCAGGAGGAGAAGAAGCGAAGGCTGGATGCAGCTCTTGCGGCCATGGACGTGGACGCGGCGGCGGGCGCTATGGAACTTGCTCTGGAGCGTTGCCGGAAACTGGCGGAGGAGAAAGTTCGGTTGGACCGGGAGGTTCAGGAGGGGGAAGTCCGTCGGCAGACGCTGCTGCCCTTGTGGGAACTGCGGGAGGAGGCGGCTGTGCTGGTGGCGGCCATGGGGCAGTATAACCAGACTGTCCTTCAAATGGAACAGCAGCGGAAAAGCCTGAGAGAACTGGAGACACAGTTGGAGCAGGGCCGGGAGACTTATCTGGCCATGGAGACTGCCGCCCTCCAGGCCCAGGGAACCTATGAGAGGGCATTGCAGGCCCAGCGGCACGCCGCCATCGGCCTGGCTGCCAAGGAGCTTCGCCCCGGCAGCCCCTGCCCTGTGTGCGGCTCTCTGGAACATCCCGCTCCGGCCCGGGTGGAGGGGGATATCCTCTCTGAGGAAGCGCTGGAAGCCCTGGAACGGGACTGGAAAAGCAGACAGCAGGAAACGGAACAGTGTCATGGAAGAGTGGTGGCCCTGGGAACCCGGGCAGAGGATGCCGGGCAGCAGCTCCGGGAACTGGAGCAGCGTGGACAGGCTCTGCGCCGGCAGATTCAGGAGCAGCAGCGGGAGCCTTTGAGGGCGCTGGCGTCTCTGCCTTTGGAGCAGGCCGAAAGACGGCTGCGCGGCTGCACGGAGCAGATGGCGGCTCTCACGGCCCAGCTGGAGGAGAAGCGGCTCAGACAGAGAGCGGCAGAACAGGAGCGGCTTCAGGCCGCGGAGCAGGAAACTTCCGCCCGGCAGTTTTTTGAGAAGCAGCTGGAGCAGAGCGGTCTGCTCTCCCGGCAGACCTATGAGGCCAGCCGGATGCAAAAGACGGAACGGGAGACATTGCAAAAGGAAATCCAGAACGATCGGGAGCGGATGGCTGCCAATGCCAGTCTGCGGGAACATCTTCGCCAAGAGATCAGCCGGGAAACTCCCTGGGATAATCGGCAGCTGTGCGGACAGCTGGAGGAGCAGAAGCGGGGCCGGGCGGAGACGTTGAACGCTCTTGGCTGCTGGGAGGGCTATCATACGGAACTGAAACGGCTCTACGGGCTTTTGCTGGAAAAGCGGAAGCAGATCGAGGCGGAAAGCCGGGCGTATGGCAGCGTAAAGGAACTGGACGATATTGCCTCCGGCAATAACGGCAGGAAACTGGTGTTTGAGCAGTATGTACTGGCGGGGTATTTTGAAGAGATCCTGCGGGCGGCCAATGTGCGTTTTGGCAGAATGACCGGGGGACGCTATGAGATGCGCCGGGTGGAAGAAGTGGGAGACGGCCGGGTCAAAGACAATCTGGAGATTGAGGTGCTGGATTTTCATACGGGCAAATACCGCTCGGTGCGCACCCTCTCCGGGGGTGAAACCTTCAAGGCCTCCCTGGCATTGGCCCTGGGCCTCAGTGATGTGATTCAGGCGGCCAGCGGCGGCGTGCGGGTGGATGCCCTGTTCATTGATGAGGGCTTTGGGGCGTTGGACAGCGAATCCCTGGACCAGGCCTGCGAGACCTTGCTGAGTCTGGCGGAGAGCGACCGGCTCATCGGCGTCATATCCCATGTGCCGGAACTGAAAGAGCGTATCCGCAGGCAGGTGGTGGTGGATAAGAGCGGCAGCGGCAGCAGGGTGCGTCTGGAAATATGAGGATAGGAAAGTGACAAATACAAAACGACAGAAAAGAGGTTTTTTACAAAAAATGCTGGGCGGGCTGCTGGCGGTGCTGCTGGGAGTGCTGTGTCTGGACGGCTGCAGCCGGGAGTGGGATTTCTCCCGGGTGGTGTTTACCACCGGTTTTGGCCGGGACGAAGTGTTCCGCATCGGCAGGAGTACCTGTACGCTGCCGGAGTTCATGGTATATCTGGTCAATACCCAGAACCAGTATGAGGCCGTATACGGCGAGCAGATCTGGGAGGTGGAACTGGACGGCGTGACGCTGGCGGACAATGTAAAGGATACTGTACTGGCCAAGCTGGCTCAGATCAAGACCATGTACCTGATGGCCAGGGAGAGGGATGTGGAACTGGAGGAGGGAGAGCGGCAGCGGGTGGAGACGGCGGCCCAGGTTTATTATGATTCCCTGACGGACCGGGAGCGCCAGGTCCTGGGGGTGGACCGGGAAATCATACGAAAACTGTACACCGAATATGCCATGGCGGAAAAGCTGTACAACCAGATCATAGAGGGCATCAACCCGGAGATCAGCGACGATGAGGCCCGTACCATTACCGTGGAACACATTCTGATCCGCGCTTATACCACCGATGGCACAGGCAGGCGCATTGATTATTCGGAGGATATGAAGAAAGAATGCTACCAGCAGATCACCGAACTGCGGGAGCGGGTGGTGGACGGCGGGGAAGAATTTGCGGAACTGGCGGCAAAATACAGCCAGGACGAGAATCTGCGCTATTCCTTCCGCAAGGGTGAAATCGCCCCTGCGCTGGAGGAGGTGGCCTTCCGGCTGGAAAACGGGGAGGTCAGCGAAGTGGTGGAACTGGAGGGCAGCTATCATCTGCTCCGCTGTGTCAGTACTTTTGACCGGGAGGAGACGGACGCCAACAAACGAAAGATTGTGGAGGAGAGAAGAGGGGAAGTATTCGGACAGGAGTATGAAGCCTTTGTGGAGAACTTGGTCCGCAGCATGAATGAGAAATTGTGGCAGGAGATTGAACTGGTTTATGACGAAGAGGTGACCACCGAAGACTTTTTTGCCATATATGAGCAGACAGGGGGAGACGAATAGCCAGTTCATAAAAATTTTAGAAATATACTAAAAGCCGGAAAACATTGATTTTCCGACTTTTTTCTGGAAGTTGTTAGCACTCTTTTGTGTTGAGTGCTAATTTGGGGTTGACATTTGGGGACAAGAGTTTTACACTAGTCATTAGCGATAGGAAATCGTCATGGTATTGCGGGAAATCCTTCCCATATGGCCGGGAGGGACCTTACCGGGAACAAAGATTCCGGAGAGGCCGGGGTGCGCATGGCGGAATAAAAAAGAAAAGGAAAAGGATGTGGTAAGTATGGCAGCAAAAAGCGGCAGTTTGTCAATCAACAGTGAAAACATTTTCCCGATTATCAAGAAGTGGTTGTACAATGACCACGATATCTTTTACAGGGAACTGATCTCCAACGGGTGTGACGCCATCACAAAGCTGAAAAAGCTGGACATGATGGGGGAATATACCCTGCCGGATGACTACAAAGCCAGAATTGACGTGGTGGTGGACCCGGAGAACAAGACGCTCACCTTCACCGACAATGGCCTGGGCATGACCGCCGGTGAGGTGGAGGAGTATATCAATCAGATTGCTTTCTCCGGCGCCACGGATTTCATCGAGAAATATAAGGATAAGAGCAATGCGGACCAGATCATCGGCCATTTTGGATTGGGCTTTTACTCGGCCTTTATGGTGGCGGACGAGGTGCATATCGACACTCTTTCCTATCAGGAGGGTGCGGCTCCGGTGCATTGGGAATGCGATGGCGGCACGGAATTTACCATGGAGGACGGAGAGCGGAAGGAAGTGGGTACCACCATCACCCTGTTCCTCAGCGACGGCTGTCTGGAGTTCTGCAACGAGTACAAGGCAAGGGAAGTTTTGAAAAAATATTGTTCTTTCATGCCCACCGAGATATACCTGTCCAAGGCAAATACCCAGGAGACCCAGATCATTACGCTGGATGAAAAGCTGGAGGATGATGTGGTGCTGGAGGAGATTCACCCGGAGGTCAAGGAGCCAAAGGAGGGTGAAGAGCCGGAAGAGCCCGGGGAGGAGAAGCTGAAGATCAGAAAGCGCCCGGAACTGATCAATGAAACCCTGCCCCTGTGGACCAAACATCCCAACGACTGCACCAGAGAGGAGTATCTGGCCTTTTACCGCAAGGTGTTCCAGGATTACAAGGAGCCTTTGTTCTGGGTACACCTGAATATGGATTATCCCTTTAATCTGAAGGGAATCCTGTATTTCCCCAAGATCAATATGGAGTATGAGTCCATTGAGGGAACCATCAAGCTGTATAACAACCAGGTGTTTATCGCGGACAATATCAAAGAAGTCATTCCGGAGTTTTTGATGCTGCTCAAGGGTGTCATCGACTGCCCGGATCTGCCTCTGAATGTGTCCAGAAGCGCTCTGCAGAACGATGGATTTGTGAAGAAAATTTCTGAGTTTATCAGTAAGAAAGTGGCGGACAAACTCTCCGGCATGTGCAAGACCGAGAAGGAAGAGTACGACAAGTACTGGGATGATATCAGTCCCTTCATCAAATTCGGCTGTCTGAAGGATGATAAGTTCTGCGAGAAGATGAACGATTATATCCTGTTTAAGAATCTGGAGGGGAAATACCTGACTTTACCGGAGTGCCTGGAGGTGAAGCCCACAGACGCGGAAGAGACGGATGCTTCCAATGCTGCGGAAGAGACCCGGGCCGGCAGTGCCGCAGATGAGAACGGCGAAGCCGCGCAGGCCGGCAGCAAGGCGGAAACGGACGGCAATTCGGACGAGACGGCGGGAACCGGCAGTGCCGTGGATGAAAACGGTGAGAAGGTGGAAGCCGAAATTGTCACCGGAGAAACGGACGGAGAAGAGGACGCGGAGGAAGAAGAGGAGAAAAACGAGAAGGTCATCTATTATGTGACGGATGAGCAGCAGCAGAGTCAGTATATCAATATGTTCAAGGCTGCCAAGATGGACGCGGTGATCCTGACCCACAATATTGACCAGCCCTTTATCTCCCAGCTGGAGTCCAAGAACGAGGGCGTGAAGTTCCTGCGCATCGACGCGGATCTGACGGACGCCATGAAGGCCAAGACCTCCAAGAAGGCCGAGAAGGAGATGGAAGAGCAGGCGGAAGCCATAGCCGCCATCATGAAAAAGGCCCTGAAGAACGACAAGATCACGGTGAAGGTGGAGAAGCTGAAGAACAAGAAGATTTCTTCCGTGATTACATTGTCCGAGGAAAGCAGACGGATGCAGGACATGATGAAGATGTACTCCATGAACGGCATGGATCTGGGCGGCTTCGGCGCGGAGGGGGAGACCCTGGTGCTGAATGCCAACCACCCCCTGGTGCAGTATGTGGTGGAGCATCAGGACGGCGGAAACGTGGAGATGTTCTGCGAACAGTTGTATGACTTGGCAAAGATCCAGCATGCACCTCTTGCGCCGGAGGCCATGACCAGATTCATTTCCAGAAGCAATGATATCATGATGCTGCTGGCAAAATAAAATATAGCCGATTCGGTATCAGTACAGCCCTGCATTCTTTTTTGTGGATGCGGGGCTGTCCGGCCTCCATCCCTCCAGCACCCTTTCAATACTGTAGGTTTCTGCTTCCTGCCATGTCAGCCGGCAGGAAAAATCCGCCCTTTTCCCGGCATCGCTTCCGGGGCCATAGCAGGCGTATTCCCCATAATAGAAATGACCGTGTTCTTTGCCCCAGTCCTCCCAGCCGGCAGGATGGATGTGGGCATCCATAAAGCATTCCAGAAAGACGGTACGGGCGTATTCTCTCCAGGGACGTCCCAGATAGACGGAAGCCTTGGGACAGTCACCGAGCAATCGGCAGCGGTGGAAAACATATCCGTATTTTTGCTCCCGGGGCGTAGAGGCGGCGGTAAGATAACCATAGATCGTTTGTCCGTCAGGGTTTTCCGGGGGAGGAAGAGGAGCCTTGGCGGCAAATATTTCACATTCCTCGAAAAAGCATACGGCTCCCCCAAAGATGAAATCCACATCCCCACGGATATGGCAGTGTACATAGTACTGTCTGCCCATGGTGCGGGGCAGATATTGACCGGGGCCGATAAAACCGCCGGGCTGTGCTTCCTTGAGGGGTAAGGGCGCAGTGAACAGAGTGTCCTGACTTCCCAGCAGGCAGCAGTGCTCCGCACAGAGACGGTCCCCATCCGCATACAGTGCAATAGCCTGTCCGGCCAGGCGGCCGCAGCCGGCATCGTTTTGAACAGTCAGATGCCGAAGCGTCACATCGTGGGTGTGGATGCGCAGAGCAGCCGTGCGGAAAGTACCTCTTTTGCTGCCGTCTTCCATGGCTTGCAGGGCATAATCCCCATATACCAGCACTGTGGTATCAGCGCCGCTTCCCTCCAATGTTACATAAGGACGTTCCAACACCAGCTTTTCCCGATACACACCGGGAGCGATATGGATGATGACGGGAGAAACCGCCTCATGGGGGGCAGGATAGGCGGGGGGCAGCGGAGAATAATCCCTGCCGGCGTATTCGATGGCGGCCCCTATAGTGGCAAAACAGGGGGCGGGCTGGTTCTTGCCCACATAGATATGGATCACTTCGCACATGGTATCTCCTATCCGAAAACAGCTTACAGCAGGGCCTCGATGCACAAGTCGGGCGTTTCTGCCAGATTCACATACTGATCGCCGCATTGTACCATGGGCCGGGACAGTTTTGGCTTGTTGATAAAGATGATGGTTCCTTCCCGGCCGTCACTCAGGCGGCAACGATTCTGTATATATGTATTTACGATGTTTTCCAGAAAACAAAGCACAAAGCCCACGTCATACCGCTGCAGTCCTTCCAGCTCAAATATCTCAATGACCTTAAAAGGACAGATTGGCGCCCGATATACCCGGGCAGAGGTCATGGCGTCATAGACATCCGCGATGGATACCATCTTGGCATAAGTGTCGATCTCCGCATCTTTGAGGCCCAGAGGGTAGCCGGAACCATCGCTCCGCTCATGATGCATCAGTGCGGCATTGCAGATATGCTCATGAATGTTCTGTTTCATAAGCAGTTGATAACCTTCAAAAGAATGCTTTTTGACTTGATAGTATTCAAGGTCCGTGAGTTTTCCCGGCTTGGTGATGATCTCATGGGGAACCAGCAGCTTGCCCACATCATGGAGCAGACCGCAGGTGGTAGCCATTTCCACCTCTGCATCGGAAAGCTGCAGCCAGTGGGCAAATACATTGCAGATCAATCCCACGTTCAGACAGTGCGCAAAAGTAGAATCATCGTATTCCCGCATATTATGCAGCATATCCAGTATGCTGGCATGTCCTGCGGTATCCATGACCATTTCCAGAAAACGGTTCAGCAGTTCCTTTACATCCAACTGGGTATTTTTTTCCACGACCTGATTGATCATATTTTTAAAGGAATCTACTTCCGCTTCATAGACCTTTTTGAATGCTTTGAACTCAGGGCTCTCTTTTATCCTTGTAAAATAGGACTGCCCTTCGGGTGCGGGTAAGGGCCTGGGATCTGCCATTACCTCATCCTTCACATGTAATGTCAGGATTCCGTAGAGATCCAATTTCATGATCTGGGAATCCGTGAGCACGGTATCTTTGGGCAAAATAAGCTGATGGTTGGAAGTTATCACATCGTCTGCAACAATCATGCCCGGAACCAATTGCTGAGTTGTTAATCTTTTCATTCTGGAACAGCCTTCTTTCCTTGCAGGATGGCGCTAATGTACGGACGCGCGGCATCGTTGAGCGACTTATATTATAGCGAAAAGGGGGTGGATTGTCAATTTGCTTTCCGCAGCCATTTACCGTTTGAGGCCGGAACCTGTTCCCGTAAAATGGCTGTCAATGTAGTCCAGGTAGGGCTTGCGATTGATATCCTCCGGATGGTTTCTATACCAGTCAAAGGCATTAGACAGGCCATGCGCCAGCTGCTTTGTATCAGGCATATATTCATTTTGTGCGGATACATCCAGACGATATTCATCATTGCTGAAGCAAAAATAGTTTCTTTGCTCCGTGTTCTCATATATACTTACAAATTATCTGCTTACAAAAACTGTTCCGCCAGTTACCAGTATTTTTTTCATGGTCATAGGCCATACCCATTGCCCTGCTTTGCTTGGGGCAGCTTTCCGGCTATTTCAGCCAGGACTTTCCACTGTTCTTCCGTCAGATTGGCGAGTACGGAAAGCAGTTGCTTTTTAAAGGAATCTGCTTCGCTCCTTTGGATGTTACCAATAAAGGAGACAATCTGCTCATCCTGCGTCTGTTCGATGAACATCTCTCCGATGCCTTCACGGAGCCATTGGGTACTGACGCTGAACTCGCGACAGATCAGGGCGATTGCGGCGTCACTGGGGGAACGCTTTCCGGTTTCATATCCTGCAATATTATTCCTTCCCACATTCAGCCTGTCGGCAAATTGCTGCTGCGTCAGATTCAGGGTCCTTCTAAGCCTTTTCAGTCGTTCGTTCATTGTTCCGTTTCCTTTCGTTGGTATACAATTCAGTTTTCATTATACCCTAAAAAGCGTTTACCGTCAACAAAATAATGGCATAGTGTACATAAAAAGAAACGAAGCCACAAATACTCTCTAACTTACATTGTCTTACATGGTATGTATAAAAAAGCACTAAAGAGCATGATTGACTACAGGGAGAAGCGTAGTTATGATATACTTGCAGTAAAAATCTGCACGAGGGTCCGAAAAGTATAAGCATATTGCAGAACACCGTCCAGCCAGGCGGTGTTTTTCTTTGTCTTAAAGCCCATGCTGATGCACCGTGAAGATAAGGCGTACAAATATGTGGGACTCTCATTTTAGAAGGAGGTGTGCAAAACATGAAAATTAAACGGGAAGAGAGGTGTATTACAATAGGAGCAGAATGATTTTTCGGAGAGCAGGCGGGGCAAGGCATCAATGGAATGCGGAGCCCCCACGGGAACAGCCGGACAAAAGCACGGTAACATTTAGAACAAAATTAGATGCAAGAAATGGAGAAAAGTAAAATGGCAAATTTTTCAAAATTATGTATTACGGATGCGGGAAAGCGTTTACTCAATCTTAAACTGAATGCAGAGGAAGAACTGCTTTTCACGGAGATGGTTATGTCGGAAAGAAAGTATGACATGGCTGTGCTGGAAGAACTCACGGGTCTGGAAGGGATTCGGCAGAGGGCAGACATCAGGAAGGAGACAAGATCAGAAGATATCATAATGGTAAATGCGGTATTTTTGAACAGCGGCCTGGAAGAGGGTTACTTTGCGAACACGCTGGGACTGTATGCCTGTCTGGGAAAAGGGGAGCCTGTGCTGTTTGCCGTGGCGGTGGAGCAGGCAGCCGCAGCTTATATGCCTGCTAAGTCACAGACCCTGAGCGGGATGGAGCTCAAACTGAAGATCACTTTGGAGAACGCGGATCAGGTGACCATCCGGGTGGATCAGTCGGCAATGGCTACGGTGGGGGATGTGCTGGAATTGGAAAACCGCATGGCAAACCATCTGGCGGATCTGGACAATCCCCACAGAGTATCCCCGGCACAGCTGGGAATTGAAGAAGGGGCGAACCATTATATCCACCCGAATACCCATTCAGCCGCAATGATAGATCAGGATGCGGGACACAGGTTTGTGACCGATGCTCAAATGCAGACATGGAATGAAAAGCAATCCAGAACAGGAGATCTAAAGGACAATATTGTCACTTTTGACAGCGAAGACATGGCAAATCCGGAAGGCTGGTCGGATGTGGCACTAATTTCCACAAAAGAAAAAATGAGCAGCCTGACATGGAAATTGTCACTGATTGCTAAAAATCTGCGTTATCTCTGGAAGCTGATCGGCAATACGCAGTTATCTATCGGCGACGGGACAATTGCAGGAGCAATAAATGCACTAAACATGGATTTGGGCAAGATCGGAGAAAAAATGTTTACCATTGTCACCTCTAAGCCCAGCAGTAAATATACAGTCTATGAAGACTCATATTTGTATCGGAATTCTTTTGGAATGGTGAATTTACTTCTGCATGTTACGGCTACAACCGTACAAAACACATGGCATAATATCGCATTTACGACAGGGGTTTTTTCCCCGGAAAATACCAGAGTTCTATCTGCATTTCTTGCCCATAATGATGGAACAATGGAGCCCATCAATAGCTATATGTTCAGCGATGGAAACATAAAAGTATTTAACCCGCAGATTACGGGTCAATATAATTTTTGGATATACGGCACTTATTTTGTTTAACCCTGACAGTCACAAAATACAAGTGAATTGCTAAATCCAATATACACACTTGCGGCAAAGGAGATTATAGATAAAAATTTATGTTGCGGCATTTCAGTAAAGAAAATATACTGGTATTAGCGGACCATATAAAGCTGTCTTTGTATCTTGCAGGTTCGGAGAAAAAACGACAGGAGAAGAACATAAGATGCTGATTGACAAAAAGATATTTTACAAAAATCTTATAAGACTTGCCCTTCCCATTGCGCTTCAGAGCCTGATGCTGGCAGCGGTGGCGGCGGGTGACGCGCTGATGCTTGGAAAAGTCGCCCAGGATGAGATGACCGCCGTCTCCCTGGCTACGCAGATTCAGTTTGTCCAGAATATGTTTCTGGGGGCGATTACGGCGGCGGGAGCCATTCTGGGAGCCCAGTACTGGGGCAAGGGCGACAGACGCACCCTGGAAGATATCTTTAATATCATGCTTCGATTCTGTATGGCAGTGTCCGTCCTGTTTTTTTTGGCCTGTGAATGGATGCCCGAACAACTCATGCATATTTTCGCGAAAGATGATTCCCTGATTGCCATTGGCAGTTCTTATCTGCGTGTCGCGGGATGGTCTTATCTGCTCACGGGGATCTCCCAGTGCTATCTGACCATGATGAAGGTGTCGGAACATGTCAGGCCCGGCGCGCTTATCAGTTCCTGTGCGGTACTGCTTAATATAGGATTAAACGCGGTATTTATATTCGGCTTATTTGGAGCGCCCAGAATGCAGGCCAGAGGAGCCGCGCTTGCGACTACTATTTCCCGTGTGGTGGAACTGGTTCTGTGTGTGGCGATATCTTCCGGGAAGTCGTATATTCGACCGGCATTTGACAGACTGATCAGACCCCAGGGGCAGACGAACAGACAGCTGAAAGCGGATTTCAGGAAGCAGTGCCTGCCTCTTTTGGGCGGCTCCCTGTGCTGGGGGGTGGGATTTACATCCTACACCGCCATTATGGGACATATGGGGACTGACGCCGCCGCAGCCAACTCTGTGGCGGCAGTGGCCCGGGATCTGATCTGCTGCATGTGCAACGGCATCGGCAGCGCCGCCGGGATCATGGTGGGGAACGAACTGGGAGCGGGACGTCTTGACCGGGGCAAGGCATACGGAATAAAACTCAGGAACCTTTCTTTTGCCATCGGATTTCTGTCTACCGCGCTGGTGCTTGCGGCGACTCCGCTGATGGTGAAAATGGTGATTCTCACGGATCAGGCCCGGGAATATCTCACGGGAATGATGGTGATTATGTCCGTCTACATGATCGGACGCTGCGTCAATACGGTTACCATCAACGGGGTGCTGGACGGAGGAGGCGATACCTTATTTGACATGTACAGTCTGATTGTCTGCATGTGGTTGATCGCCATTCCCCTGGCGATGGCCGGGGCATTTTTACTGCACTGGTCGCCCCTGGTGGTTTATGCCTGTACCTGCCTGGACGAGGTGGGGAAAATTCCCTGGGTGATGCTTCGTTTCGGAAAGTATAAGTGGGTGCAGGATCTGACAAGGAAATTTTAAGGCGGCTCCTAAAGGATGGCGGAGCAAGGACGAGGAGGAAGTATGAGACAGTATGAATGTTTTGAGTTGACATTTACGGGGCCGGAGCCGGAAGGCTCCTGGGCACAGGCAGAACTGAGGGCAGAGTTTGTCTGTGAAGGGAAGGCCCGGAAGGTGGACGGATTTTATGCGGGCAGCGGTCTCTACAAAGTGCGTTTCTACCCGGACAGAGCGGGTGTTTATAGCTGGAAGGTCACAGGGGCCGTCGCCGCTGAGGGGGAAGAAATATGCCAGGCGGCAGCGTCTGGGCCGGAAGATGCCTCTGCCCGCGGCATAGTCCGTGCGGCTGGCCGGCATTTTAAATATGACGGCGGCGGTTGGTACCGCCCCTTTGGCACCACGGTCTACGCTCTGATCCACCAGGAAAAAAGGCTGGTGGATACCACCATGGAGACATTGGGGAAGGCTCCTTTCAACAAGCTGCGCTTCTGTGTATTCCCCAAACACTATGACTTTAACCACAATGAGCCGCCGTTTTTCCCCTTTGAGAAAAAAGAGGGGGGCTGGGATGTGCATCGGCCCGTCTTTGCCTACTGGGAGGCGCTGGAGGAAAGGATCCGGGAACTGGATGCCATGGGCATACAGGGGGATCTGATTCTGTTCCATCCTTACGACCGCTGGGGTTTTTCGGAACTTGGCAGGGAGGACAGCCTGGTCTATCTGGATTATCTGCTCCGGCGGCTCTCGGCCATGCCAAACCTCTGGTGGTCCCTGGCCAACGAGTATGATCTGATGCCGAACTATAACCGGCAGGACTGGGCGGATTTTGCCGGATTTGTGGCGGGCCATGATCCATATGGTCATTGTCTGAGCAATCACAACTGCATGGCCTATTGGGATTTTTCCCAAAAAGAAATCACCCATTGCAGCATCCAGGACGCAAATGTGATTGAAACTCCGGAATTATGGGAACGGTACGGCAAACCGGTGGTCTTTGACGAATGCCGCTATGAGGGCGATATCGTTCATTCCTGGGGCAATCTGTCCGGCAGAGAATTGACGCGCCGCTTCTGGACGGCGGTGTGCTGCGGGGGCTATTGTACTCACGGGGAAACCTTTTACAGCACGGACCAGGTGCTCTGGTGGTCCAGGGGCGGTGTCCTGAAGGGGGAAAGCCCTGCCCGAATTGCTTTTCTGCGCAGGATCGTGGAATCCCTGCCGGGGCCTCTGGACTTTTTGGGGGACGGACTGGGGGTTTATACGGAGGGACAGCTTGCCGCCATGCAGGAGCAGGGCGCGCCGGAGGCCTTTCGGAAAAGTTTCTTCCTTATGGCCATGCTGGATTTGCCCCGGGAGCGGGTGCGGTCCTTTTTGACCAAGGAGCGGGTGGCGCTGGGACATTGCGGACAGGAAGCATATCTGAAATATCTGGAGAGACAATGTGCCTCTCTGACGGAACTGAATCTGCCCCAGGACGGCAGTTATCGCGTGGAGGTGATTGACGCCTGGAATATGACCAGAGAAGTTGTGGCTCAGAACGTTTGCGGCAGGGTGCAGATAAAGCTGCCCGGGCGGGAGGATATGGCAGTGCTGGCGCTGCGGCAGTAGGCCGCCATGCCGGCTTGGGGACCGGGGGTTTGGATTCGGTGCAGACCCGGCAGGGAAATGCGTCCATATTTGGCCGGAAGAACAGGAAACAGAGAGATTTCACGGAAAAATTAACATAAAGTTTACAAAATATTAAGGGATAAGTATTTTCTGTGGTTGAATCCCGGACACAAATCTGCTACAATGTTTCTATTCAGGCTTTATTCAAAAGTGCCGGATCATGTGGAAGGGTACGGGGATGAGGCCGGTATTGGAATCCAAATACTAATCAGTGCATATCGCCGGTCAGGCGGGAAACCGGCCCTGGCCAGGACGAAGGAACATGCCCTGGCCAGGGCCAGCGAATCTGGCATTTGGCGCCGGGGAAGTCTCCGATATGCGGAAACGAGGCAAGGATGAAATTAATAGACAAGATATTCGGCACTCACAGCCAGAGGGAATTGAAGCGTATCCTGCCCATCGTGGACTCCATCGAGGCGCTGCGGCCCCAGATGATGGAACTTACGGATGAGCAGATGAAAGCCAGGACGGAGGAGTTTAAGGAGCGGCTTTCAAACGGCGAGACTCTGGACGATATTCTGCCCGAAGCCTATGCTTTGGTGCGGGAGGGGGCCAGGAGAGTGTTAAAGACGGAACACTACCGGGTACAGCTGATCGGCGGGGTGATTATGCACCAGGGCCGTATCGCCGAGATGAAGACCGGTGAAGGTAAGACCCAGACCTTTCTGCTGCCCGCCTATCTCAACGCTCTGTCAGGCAAGGGCGTGCATGTGGTCACGGTCAATGACTATCTGGCCAAGCGTGATGCGGAGTGGATGGGACAGGTTCATGAGTTCCTGGGGCTCACCGTGGGCGTGGTGCTCAACAGCATGGCCCCGGAAGAGAGGCAGAAAGCGTACCGCTGCGATATCACCTATGTGACCAACAATGAGTTGGGATTTGACTATCTGCGGGATAATATGGTGATCTACAAGGAGCAGCTGGTGCTGCGGGATCTCCATTTTGCCATTATCGACGAGGTGGACTCGGTACTGATCGACGAGGCCCGGACGCCTCTGATCATTTCCGGACAGAGCGGCAAGTCCACCGCCCTGTATGAGATGTGTGACATGCTGGCCCGGCAGATGAAGCGGGGCGATGATATGCAGCAGCTCTCCAAGATGGATGCCCTGATGGGGATTGTCCAGGAGGAAACGGGAGATTTTATCGTCAACGAGAAGGACAAGGTAATCAATCTGACGGCGGCGGGCGTGGAAAAGGTGGAGAAATTTTTCCATATCGACAACTATGCCGATCCGGAGAATCTGGAGATCCAGCACAATATCATTCTGGCGCTGCGGGCTCACAACCTGATGTTCCGGGACCAGGACTATGTGGTTAAGGACGATCAGGTGCTGATCGTGGATGAATTTACCGGGCGCATCATGCCGGGACGGCGCTACTCCGACGGCCTGCACCAGGCCATCGAGGCCAAGGAGCGGGTTAAGGTAAAGCGGGAGAGCAAAACCCTGGCATCCATTACTTTCCAGAATTTCTTTAATCTTTTTGACAAAAAATGCGGAGGTACCGGTACGGCGCTGACCGAAGAGAATGAGTTCCGGGACATCTACGGCATGGATGTGGTGGAAGTGCCCACTCACAGGCCCATTGCCCGTATAGACAGGCAGGACGCGGTATACAAGACCCGGGCGGAGAAGCTGAAAGCCATTGTGGAGGCGGTGGAAGAAGCCCATGCCAAAGGGCAGCCTGTGCTGGTGGGTACCATCACCATCGACGCCAGTGAGGAACTGAGCAAACTGTTGGGCAAGCGGGGGATCGCTCACAAGGTGCTGAACGCCAAATTCCATGAACTGGAGGCGGAGATTGTGGCGGACGCCGGTATCCACGGGGCGGTGACCATAGCCACCAACATGGCGGGCCGTGGTACGGACATCAAGCTGGATGATGAGGCCAGGGCAGCAGGGGGGCTGAAGATCATCGGCACGGAGCGCCATGAGTCCCGGCGTATCGACAACCAGCTTCGGGGCCGTTCCGGCCGTCAGGGGGACCCGGGAGAATCCAAATTTTATATCTCCCTGGAGGATGAACTGATGCGGCTGTTCGGCTCTGAGCGGCTGATCAGCATGTTCAATACCCTGGGCATTCCCGAGGGACAGGAGATCGAGCACAAGGCCCTGACAAGCGCCATTGAGTCAGCCCAGAAAAAGATTGAGAACAATAACTTCGGCATCAGAAAGAATCTGCTGGAGTATGACCGGGTCATGAGTGAGCAGAGAGAGATCATCTATGATGAGAGAAGCCGGGTGCTGAACGGCGAGAGCATGCGGGACGTGATCTTCAAAATGATCACCGACATCACGGAGAACGCCGTGGATATCAGCATCGGCGATGAGGGAGACGCGGAAGAATGGGATTATAATGAGTTGAATACGCTGCTGCTTCCCACCGTGCCTCTGGAGCCTGTGACCAGAGAGCGGGTCACAAGACCCAAGAAGAACGGCCTGAAGCAGCAACTCAAGGAAGAGGCCGTAAAACTCTACGAGTCCAAAGAGGCTGAGTTCCCGGACGCCGAGGCCATCCGTGAGATCGAGCGGGTGATCCTGCTGAAAGTGATTGACCGAAAATGGATGGATCACATCGACGATATGGAACAGCTGCGCCAGGGCATCGGCCTGCAGGCCTACGGGCAGCGGGATCCCCTGGTGGAATATAAGATGAACGGCTACGAGATGTTTGACGAGATGACCCAGAACATCAAGGAAGAGACGGTGCGTCTGTTGTTCCACATCAAGATCGAGCAGAAGGTGGAACGGGAGCAGGTGGCCCAGGTGACCGGCACCAACAAAGACGTATCTCTGGCCAAGGCTCCGACCAAGCGCGCGGCGGCCAAGGTATATCCCAACGATCCCTGTCCCTGCGGCAGCGGCAAGAAGTATAAACAGTGCTGCGGAAGGGCCGGAAAATAAATAAAAATATGAAAATTTGAAAGGCGGTGTCGCAAAGTGGTAGAATTAGATTCTATGAAGTCAGAACTTCTGGCTTACGAAACTCCATTAGCGGAAGTGAGGGATTCACTTTGACCTCGCTAATAAGGCAAAGCGGATTGAAGAACTGGAGATGGAGATGGAAGCCCCGGGCTTCTGGGATGATCCCGACCGCTCCAACAAACTGATGAAAGAACTGAAAAACATGAAGGATACCGTGGAGGATTTCCGCAAGCTGGAGACCCAGTATGACGATATCCTCACCCTGATCGAGATGGGCTACGAAGAGGAAGACGCCTCCCTGATTCCGGAGATCCGAAGTGAACTGGATGAATTTACCGGGGAACTGGACGGGCTGCGAATCGGCATATTGCTGTCGGGAGAGTATGACAAGAACAATGCCATTCTGAAGCTGAATGCCGGGGCGGGCGGCACGGAAAGCTGCGACTGGTGCAGCATGCTGTACCGTATGTACACCCGGTGGGCGGAACGAAAAGGATTTTCCCTGGAAGTGCTGGATTATCTGGACGGGGACGAGGCGGGCATCAAGTCCGTGACTTTCCAGGTCAACGGCATTAATGCTTACGGCTACCTGAAGTCGGAGAAGGGCGTGCATCGTCTGGTGCGGATCTCCCCTTTCAACGCCCAGGGCAAGCGCCAGACCTCTTTTGTGTCCCTGGATGTGATGCCGGATATCGAGGAGGATTTGGATGTGGAGATTGACGAGAAGGATCTTCGCATTGATACCTACCGAAGCAGCGGTGCCGGCGGACAGCATATCAACAAGACTTCTTCGGCCATCCGTATCACCCATATTCCCACAGGGACGGTGGTACAGTGCCAGAACGAGCGCAGCCAGTTCCAGAACAAGGATAAGGCCATGCAGATGCTGAAAGCCAAGCTGTATCTGTTAAAGCAGGAGGCCAATGTGGAAAAACTGTCGGATATCCGGGGCGAGGTCAAGGACATTGCCTGGGGCAACCAGATCCGCTCCTATGTGCTTCAGCCCTATAAGCTGGTGAAAGACCTGCGCACGGAGGTGGAGAGCGGCAATGCCGACGCCGTGCTGGATGGGGCGCTGGATCCCTTTATCAACGGCTATCTGAAATGGATAAGCGTTCAGGGGAGAAATACCCAGACACAATAAAATGAAAATTTAGTCAAAAAAATCCCGGGCCTGCACCATCGTGAAGCCCGGGATTTGGAATTGGCTGCTGCCAATTCCTAAAGGGGAGGATTAAGTATTACTTTTATCTTTGGTACCATCAAAGGAGGGGGTTCCAATGATAGTAGTAGTATGTCCGCCCTTTTTTGGTTTATACACAGGTTTTAAGAAAAATTTTAATTTTTTGCGCCGGATTATTCTTTCATTCGGCTTTAAATCGGCGGTCGTAACGGCCGTAAAAGTATCAGGCTTCAGGGGATTGGGAGTCATCCCGGTCCTCCCTGCCCAGGTCCAAATCCGCCATGGTATGCTTGCCGCTCAGCTTACCGTACATCCAGATATACACCCAGACCAGCAGGGGGATGGCTATGGTGCCGACCAGACAAATCTGAAACAGCCGTCCCGAATTGTCCTGGTCAAAGATCGCCACCACGAGGGTGACCAGGTACAGGGCGGCCAGCAGCACCACACCGGCCAGAGCCACGATCTGCCGGGAAGTGATTTTTTTTCTGCTTTTCTTCGTATTTTTATCGCACATGTTAAAACATCCTTTCCATATAATATATAAATTAGGCGTCTGTGAAACGCCAGAACCCGGGATAACACCTATAAGTTCAGGACTGCTTACATAAAATCTGAGGCTTGTTAAAGTACGCCTAAAATGTCCGCCTTTCCATAGTTGATGATATAATTCGTGCCTGTCATGAATTCATCTCTGTGTTGGTTTAGGATTACAAACGACCTCAACGAGTTTCGCAATCACCGATTAACCATCCATCCAAGAAAGGAGTTATCTCATATCTATGATACCATATAAACAGCTCTCTTTGACAGATATTTTTGCGGATTGCCAAAATAAATTTCTTAATGACAAACCTGTGTTTCTTTCTCTATTAGAAATTCATATTGATGAATTGATTCCCGTTTCCTTTAGAAATCATTTCTATGCCCAGAGGTGCTATAATAGTCACAATCGGTAGACCGGCAGGTATATTATTCATAAAAAATCGGGAGGCTTGCTGCTATGGAAGAAGAAACTTTATTTGAAAGGCTGGCCCATGAAAGGAATATCACGGTGGAGGAAATGCGGGCGATTATCTCGGCCCACATTGAGGCCGAAATGAATGCCCCTGCCCTGGAAAAGCGGGTGCCATGGGAATGGATACCTGAGCTGGGAAGATACCCACGCCAGAGGAGTGGCTCCGGTATGCGGTGGAGCGGATTGAGACCGAGGGGCGCGGCAATCTGTTGCCTTGGTATCCGAATCTTTGAATATATGGTGTATAGGCATAAAAACAGCGGAAATGAACACCTCTGTGGGCGACTAGCCCGTTGTTTTTTCTTGCGTTAAATTCTATTAAAAACTGTTCATTTAGACATATCGGGTGAGGAGCTATTTTAATTTGTAACGTGAAAGTAGTGAACATCATTCTGGAGGATCTGGTAGGGCTTTCCGGCATAGCGTATTTGAAAAGGTCTTAAAGGCTATTGCCAAATACCAGACACTTTGATCTTATGAGGAAAAATTATTTGGCGTGATTAAAGGGCATATGTTTAGATGAAAAGTCAGCTATTATTTGTCATGGGCAGGGAAACAATTGGATATCAGATTGTTTCCCTGCCGATTTTTATTTATATCATTCAAATTTTTGAATAATGGGGGAAATATATATATAGATATGTTCAGAATAAATAGAGCGTGGCGAAAATAATTCCTTTTTAACATTTGTTATTTAAAATGGTTGATTATCTCAAAAAAGCCTTGATTTACGGGCATACAAGCAGGATTTCAAGCTGAATTTACTACCAATTTACTACTTTTGAGGGAAAGAGCTTTGATATGCCGCCCGGAACCCTGCCAGCCCAGCCACCAGCACACAGCATTGAGAAAGAATAAATGAAAACTGAATACGACGCAAACGCGGCGTTTCTCTATCCCTAACCGGGAGAACAGGAACGCCGCTTTTTTTATGCCCTCATGTTACGCAGTAGGGGCAAAAAGAGCCTTGCTATATGCGGCTTTGCGGGCGCACTTTTGCCGGGGACAGGGATTTATACCTAACCCCGGCAAAATGGCGTTCTATCGCGTAACAAATCCACAACCAAAGGAGTGATGAAGCTATGGCAGTTTTCCGAGTGGAGCGCAACAAGGGCTATACCGTTATGAGCAACCACCATTTACGCAACAAGGAGCTGACCTTAAAGGCAAAGGGGCTTTTGTCGCAAATGCTTTCCCTTCCCGAAGATTGGGACTACACCCTTGCGGGGCTGTCACAGATCAACCGGGAAAAGATAGACGCTATCCGGGAAGCCATAAAGGAGCTGGAACGCGCCGGGTATATCGTCCGATCACGGGAGCGCGACGAGAAAGGACGCTTGCGGGGAGCCGATTATGTAATCTATGAGCAGCCGCATACAGAACCTACGCCGGATTTACCTACATTGGAAAATCCAACATTGGATAATCCAATGCAGGAAAAACCAATGTTGGAAAAACCTACGTTGGAAAATCCAATGCAATTAAATAAAGATATACAAAGAACTGACTTACCAACAAAAGAAAAAATAAATACGGATTTACAAAGTACCTATTCCATTCCTATCCTTTCCCCTAACCCCTCTCCTTTGGAGCAGGAAGCGGCTACGCCGCCGGAACGGAAACGAAAGGAAGCGGAAGCACAGACCGCTTTTGAGATTTACCGGGAGATCATCAAGGAAAATATCGACTATGACATTCTCATACAGGATATGAAGTTTGACGGGGACAGGCTGAATGAAATTGTAGACCTCATGCTGGAAACCGTCTGTACCCGGAGAAAGACGATCCGCATTGCCGGGGACGACTACCCCGCCGAGCTGGTAAAGGCAAAGTTTATGAAGCTGGACGCTGAACATATCCGCTTTGTGCTGGACTGTATGAAAGAGAACACAACCAAAATCCGCAACATCAAGCAGTATTTACGGGCGGTGCTTTTCAATGCCCCGTCCACAATCGGCAACTATTACACGTCCCTTGTGGCTCACGACATGGCAAGCGGCGCACTTGCGCCACAGGAGCCGCACGACCCCTATTCATTCAAACCGGGCGAAAGCCTGTAACCACCCACAACCACAAAAGGAGGATTTTATTATGGCACAGAAAATGACGGGAGCATTGGTATTTGACGAGCGCACAGACCGCTACGACATTCGCTTTGACCTTGCCAGTTATTACGGCGGGCTGCATTGCGGGGAATGTTTCGACGTGTTCACACGCGGCAAGTGGAAGCCGACCCGCATTGAAATGAACATGGCGCAGGAATGGTACTTGGTGGGTATCAGAGCCGACGACTTAAACGGGCTGCGGGTGCGTATCTGACCGCCGCCCCATAGACTACCCCGAAAGGAGGGACAGACCCCATGCAGGACGAGATCAACGAAAAAACCGTTGCCCTGTATATCAAGACCGGGAAGCTGACCGCCGAAGTGCTGCAAAAGGCAATCAAAAAGCTGCTTACACAGGCAAAGAAAGAGCTTGACAGACAGGCGATCCCCCACGGGAAACAGACCCTAAAGCAGCTTATGAAGCAGAACACGGGCGTTTCCAACATTGAGATCACAAAGGACAACATCAAAGCCTTTGAGAGTACAGCGAAAAAATATGGTATCGACTTTGCGCTGAAAAAGGACGCGACGGAAACCCCGCCCCGCTACCTTGTATTCTTCAAGGGCAGGGACGCGGACGCGCTGACTGCCGCTTTCAAGGAGTTTTCCGCAAAGAAGCTGACGCAGGATAAGAAGCCCTCAATCCGAAAGGCATTAGCCGCTTTCCGGGAAAAGGCAAAGGAGCTGAACGCCAGCCGCCAGCAGACCAAACACAAGGACAGGGAGGTATCACTATGAAGCCGGAAATCAAGAAATTGCTTATCCTCAATCTCCCGTATCTGCTCTTTGTGTACCTGTTTGACAAGGTAGGCGCGGCTGTCCGGCTTTCCCCCGGCATGGACGCAAGCCAAAAGATTTTACATCTTGGGGAGGGCTTCACCGCCGCCTTTGCCAGTGCCGCGCCCAGCTTCCACCCCGCCGACCTGCTGATCGGCGTTGCCGGGGCGGTGATTATCCGGCTTGCCGTTTACCTAAAAGGCAAGAACGCAAAGAAATACCGCAAAGGCATTGAGTACGGTTCCGCCCGCTGGGGTGCATAATCTTAACTGTAAGCAACACCTATATTGACGCAGGAGGGTATGCACA
>BLLU01000278.1 GCA_011959105.1 Lachnospiraceae bacterium
CAAAGGTGAGAAAGTAGTAGAAGGAATCCGGAAAGCGAAAAGCAGTTTTAAACAGTTGGTAGTTCCAGGCATGTTCTTTGAAGATATGGGTGTTACTTATTTAGGACCGGTAGACGGTCATAATATTTCTGCAATGTTGCGGGTATTTCAGGAAGCGAGACGAACAAGGAATGCTGTAATCGTTCATGTGTTGACTCAGAAGGGGAAGGGATTTGCGCCGGCAGAGCGGCATCCGGCAAGATTTCACGGAGCTGAACCCTTTGATATTCAGACGGGTATACCTACAAAACCAAGGACTACAGCTAATTATACGGATATTTTTTCTACGGTTATGACGAAATTAGGAGCAAGGGACGAAAAAGTGGTTGCGATTACAGCAGCCATGCCGGACGGCACAGGATTGAAGCGATTCCGCAATATGTATCCAGAGCGTTTTTTTGATGTGGGAATTGCAGAGGAACATGCGGTTACCTTTGCTGCTGGTCTTGCAGTGGGCGGGTTACGCCCTGTAGTTGCCATTTATTCTTCTTTTCTGCAAAGAGCATATGACCAAATATTACATGATGTATGTATTCAGAACCTTCCCGTGGTATTTGCAATCGATAGAGCGGGACTGGTAGGAAGCGATGGAGAGACGCACCAGGGAATTTTTGATCTTTCTTTTTTATCCTCGATTCCGGGAATGCATATTATGGCGCCCAAAAATAAATGGGAATTATCTGATATGATGAAGTACGCAGTTTCCTTTGATGGACCTGTTGCAATCCGCTATCCCAGGGGTGAAGCGTATGCGGGACTGAAGGAATATCGGGCTCCCATTGAAATGGGGAAGGCTGAACTTCTTTACGCAGAAGGAGAAATCTGCCTTTTGGCACTCGGCAGTATGGTAAAGACGGCAGAGGAAGTTAAGGCAATGCTGAATGAGGCAGGATTCAAATGCAGCATTATCAATGCAAGGTTCGTAAAGCCCATTGACGAACGTGCAGTCAAATGGGCAGCGGAGAATCATAAATTAGTGGTTTCCATGGAGGAGAATGTTGCAAGTGGCGGTTATGGCGAAAAGGTAAGGGAACTTATGGATAACCTGGGCACAGGGGCAAAACTTTTGCAGATTGCCATTCCGGATGAATATGTGGAACATGGCAATGTGGATCAATTAAAGCATGAGATTGGAATTGATACTGAAACGATTACAGATAGAATAAAAATAGAAATGGGAAACAATGCATGAAAGAACGTCTTGATGTGCTTCTGGT
>BLLU01000279.1 GCA_011959105.1 Lachnospiraceae bacterium
TTGGGTGGATAAAATAATGTGCTGTTGGTGGCGACCAGAATTCGCTGTTCAACATCAAGGGTTAACCAACACGTTCAGTATACAATAGAAAGAGAGGATTTGCCACTATGGATTTTATCGAAATTGCAAAGAAGCGTTATTCTGTCCGAAGCTATAAGGACAAAAAGGTGGAGGAAGAAAAGCTGCAAAAGATTCTGGAGGCTGCCCATGTTGCGCCGACAGCAGCCAACCTCCAGCCCGTCCGCCTGATCGCCGTCCAGAGCAGTGAGGGACTTGCAAAGATAGGGAAAGGGGCGAACCTTTACGGAGCGCCGCTGGCGGTCATAGTCTGCGCTGACCATGGAAAGGCGTGGGTGCGCCCGTTTGATAAAAAGCAGACCACCGACATAGACGCATCCATCCTTACAGACCACATGATGCTGCAGGCAACGGAATTAGGTCTTGGCTCCGTGTGGATATGCTATTTCAAGCCGGATGTGATACGCAGGGAGTTCAGGCTGCCGGATAATCTGGAGCCGGTCAATATCCTTGCAGTCGGGTATTCGGACGAGGAAGCGGCAGACCCGGAGCGCCATTCGCAGACACGCATCCCGGTGGAAAAACTGGTTTCCTACGAAACGGTATAGACAGGCTTATGCCGTGACAAATTGAATGAGGAGAGATGCACAAAAGCTAACCGCCGCACTATGGACTTCATCCGCCATATGCGGCGGCCTGCTTTTTTCCCAGGAAGGCCGGGCGGGCTGACAGCGGAAATTACTTGCAGACTGTCCGAAAACTCCGAAAAAATATGGAGGCAAGGTTCGGGATATGGTATCATTAAGCCAACAAAACCACAATGAAGGACGCAGGCATGAGTTACATTCAAGGAGTGGATCAGAACCAGATAATTCTACTGCCTGATACCTTCGATGATTATGTTAGCGGGGATAATGAGGTGCGTGCCATCGATGCATTTATCCATTTGCTGGATATATCCCTCATGGGCTTCAAAGAGGATCCAGCAAAAGAAGATATTGCCGAGGTGCTGGATTACCTGGAACGCTGCAAAGCCCAGCTGACTGAAGCGCTGGAGCAGATGGCAGGCAGCGGGGAGAACCACATCTGCACCACCGATCCGGAAAACCATCTGATCGTCTATTATGATGTAACGAGTGAATGCACGGACTGGCATCTGCTTGGAAACGGCATCAATGCCTCAAAAGCCGCATTAGGGATGGAAAACCTTGAAGGCATTGCGGACAGGGGATACAGCAACGATGAAAAAATCCTGCAATGCCTGTTGAATGGGGATACCCCGACAACGCATCCAAATATGGGGGAGAAAAGCAGATTGTTCCGATTCCAGAAAACCGACGCAGAAGTAACAGAGGAAACGCTTTCTTCAAAGGACAGGAACACGCTTCTTGCGTGCATATCAGCCGGTGTGCTGCCCGGGATTCTGCAGAGGGGTAATGTGGGGCTGGAAGTTGTGAAACGCCGGGAACAGGAAAGCAGCCTGTATCAGGATAAAGAAACCGGGGAAGTGGTTTCCTATGCAGAAATGAAGGCACAGGGAGGGTTGGAAACTGCACCTGTGGAAGTCAGGCGGGAACCACCGTTACATCCATATTTTGAGCGTGATATTGAAAATGACATTGTTATCTGCTCGATGGGCCAGACTCTGTTCTACGCAGGTCCGGGACATCCCAATGGGAAAGAACATAACCATCGGGGAACTGGTGGAGCGGTATTTATGCACCAAGACAGGGGTAAAGCCGAACACGCTCGCCAATTACAATTTCGTGCAGAATCCTGCGGCCGGCATTCCAGATGGCAGTGGATGACGATGTCCTGCATAAGAACCCATTCGGCTTTGAACTGGCAACAGTGGTGGTGAATAACAGCGTGACAAGGGAGGCCGTCACCAGGGAACAGATGAGGAAATTCCTCAAGTTTGTCCATGATGACAATGTCTACTGCAAATATTATGAAGTGGTCTATATCCTTTTCCACACGGGGCTGCGGATTTCGGAGTTCTGCGGGCTGACTTTGCGGGATGTTGACCTGGAAAACAAAAGCCTCAACCTTGACCACCAACTACAGCGGACTGCGAACATGAAGCTGGTAAATGAATCCACAAAGACAAATGCGGGAACGAGGAAACTGCCCATGACTGAGGATGTTGCCGAATGCTTCCGGGGCATCATTGAGGACAGGGAGCCGCCAAGGTTTGAAAAGGTGATTGACGGGTATAGCGGATTCCTTTTTGTAGATAAGGACTGCAATCCCTTGGTGGCGATGCATTGGGAACACCGTTTCAACCATATGGTCAAGCGGTACAATGATATTTACCGGGTGCAGATGCCGAACATCACGCCCCATGTCTGCCGCCACCCATATGTCAAGCACAAGACAAAAAATATTAGGATAACTTTGAACATCCTAATATTTTTTATCTTGAACATATAAATGATAAACTACACTCATAATAGCATGGTATTTCACAAGGCACGAAATCTGTCTGGCAGATTTGGGAATATAATGTGTATTACACTGATTGTTACTGCTTTTTACTCAAATTCGCATCTATAATCAAGGTACTTTTCCATACGATTCAAATCAGCTACTCCACTAAGATAATCTTTTGGATTAACAGAAATGATTAGTTTGTTGACAACTTTATCTTTGGATTGGATGAAACCATCGACAGTCATTTGATACACGCTGTTTCTGGTTGCTCCTTGTATTGCGGCTCTCCCTGATCCAATAAGTGGAATACAAAGTGTATCGCAATGCCCTATCTTTAGGATTGCATCGATTATAGAAGTCAGAGCAACCGTAACATTTTCAATTGTTTGTCCTATAGGTTTTCCGCATTCATTAACATCATTTATAGCAACAAAGTAAAAGTGTTTCTTTTTATAGTCAACTTTTGCTACTGTGCCGATTGGGTATTTCTTGGTTGCTCCAAAACAATCGTTAGCATCCTCCCCTATTATTCTTTGCTTTGTAAGACTTTCGTTAATCATGCTATCTAAATCGTTGATGTTTCTTTTAAAATATTTTAACTGAAACCTTCCTTGAATACTTTGCGGACTAATATATTCCATCTCCATTTTGGTACGAAAAAAGGTATTAGTTGGGATTACAAAACTATTTGCAGATCTATTTGAGAAAATGTCTTTAACACTAATTGCAATTTGCATATCCCGATTAGATACCATTTTACAACAATTGATCTTCTTACGATTATGTATACATGAGATAAGCAGACCAGCAATTACAATCATCTGCCAATGACCTTTTGTCCATACCTCCAATTTGTCCCATCCTGCTAAATCTTTAAGCAAAACTGCTGACGAAAAGAATGAAGACACATAACCAATAGCAGTATAAAGTAACTTCCACATAGCTTTCAGTGTATTCATTTCGTCTATAAGTGATTTCCAAAAAAGTCTTATCTGATTAATCATATCCTAGCGCTTTCTTAATATAAAAATAGTTTCCCACTTTATTTCCAAGAGCATCCTTTGTCCAGAAAGCATATGCTTCCGTATCATAGTCTTTCATATAAACGGGGAGCCAACTTGGTTGCTTATATAGGGAATTGTATACTACAATAATATTTTTTCCTTTTCTCTTAGCTTGGCGAAATTCATGTTCAAGGAAGGAATATGAATTAACATTACCCAAGTCACTGTTTGGTTCAGGAGTTGAAACTGTATCCCATTTACAAATACTTGTCCCTTTTGAGTTTTTCTTATAGGGTGTACAATCACACCTTGCCACACCATTGTGACGCCTACATACACTTCCTGCAGTCCGCGAAGCTGTTTTATCTCCAATAATGAAAATTACATATGAAGACACATTAATTTGGCTATTAAACTCTCTCTTTAGATCGCAAAATCGACAATCAGGATCTTTTGAGATACTACCGGAAACCACTTCGGCAGTATCAACATAATTTACTTTGTGAAGACTATCTTTTCCCCATTTATGAAGTTCTTCTACAACATCACGATCCCCATTTAACTCAGAATAGTCTGCGCTAATATAAACCCGTTTACTCATGTTCCCACCCTTTCTAAAAATATTGAATCCTTTATTATCCTTTTAATAGTTGCCCAACCAAGATAATCTGAATTAAATATTTGTTATACTTAAAATAATTTGGAAAATTTTAAATGCATGCAGTTGTTTTAAGCATTCTCACAAACGAATAGAACTATCACAGCAAGTATTTCAGATATCATGCTTATAATAATGGTATTCTCTACATTAGTTAAAAACACACAACTTGTCTATAGCCTAGTTCATGTACCATTTTACCACAAACATCCCACCTCCGTCTACTACCACTTTTTCAATACAATCCATAATTTCACTGAGCGGAATATCTTTATTGCTGGCAGAAAGAAGTTTACGGAACATGAGATATTGTTTTTCATAAGCAGCTTTGCCCTCTGTAGCCTGAATAAGAGCCTCTTTTGCCTGATTTGCAATATCCTGCACTGTACGAAACTCTTCCTTACTGATTTCTCCCTGCACATACTTCTCATAGTGCTCCATTGCATTGATCCAAACTGCTGTCTTACGCTGTGCAAGCTCAGCAATTTGCTCCGTATACTCTTGAATCTTCTGCTTATATTCTGAATTTGTAATATAGTGTTCATTCACATAGGCCTTCAATTGGCGATAGATTGCCCTAAGAACATCTTCCTCGCGGGTATACATCCCCGTGCATTTATCAGCTCCCAAACGATTCTTGGTGATACAGGTAAAGAAATACCAATCAGCGTGATTAGTCCCCCGCTTGCGCTGCATTTTCCCACCACAGCATCCGCAAATGACTTTACTTTTCAAAATGTTGTCTGCTGATTGTCCTTGAGGAGCCACGTTGTATGCTCTGGCTTGAAATGCTTTTTGAATGGCGTCGAATGCAGTGGACTCAACCAGCGCTTCATGTGTAGACTCCGCAACCCGCTTTTCTTTCCCTTGTACCAGCACCCCCGTGTAGGTGCGATTAGTGAGGATGTATTTCACTGACCTGCTGTTCCAACTGCCGTTGCCATCGTCAAAGTTCCCATTCAAACCTTGAGCCCTGGCGTGCTGGATCGGTGTAGGAAGGCTTTGCTCATTCAAATACCGAACGATACTGGTCACACCTGTGCCGCTTGCAGCCATCTCAAAAATCTTCCGAACTATGACAGCAGCTACTGGATCAAGAACAAGGTGGTTGGGATTCTCATTGGATTTCTGATAACCAAATGGGGCTCTCGGCCCGATAAATTCACCGTGCTGTGCTTTCATATCTAAAACAACCTCAACTTTCATTTTTGTTTCAACGGACACCTGCTCATTAAATAGATTAATGAGAGGTATGCGTGTTCTGGATTGGATATATACAGATTTATCTCTGTTGGTTATGCTATTGGTGGTATCAAATTGATCGTTGATTGATACAAATCGGACGTTTTTACAAGGAAAAAACATTTCAAGGTAATAACCCACAGTGATGTAGTCCCGCCCTAAACGGGAAAAATCTTTTACAACAACGCAATCAATTTTATCCTTTTGTATATCTTGGAGCATCTCTTGAAATGCTGGGCGGTCAAATTGTTTACCGCTAAAACCGTTGTCAATGTAGTAGCGCATTATGGGGATTTGGTGTTGGCATCCCCATTCTTCAATCATAAGCCTCTGATTTTCTATAGACCCGTAGAGATCTCTGTTAAGAACAGACAACCGGATATAGCCTACAGTATCTTTGCCGACCGGAACAGCCAATTCAGGATGCTTTCTGCTTTTTCGTGCCATGATATACATCTCCCTTATACGAAAAGGACTATGGCGCAAACCATAGCCCTTGAGGGGATTATATCATGTTCCGTTTTCCACTTCCACGAAGTTACCCTCATTTTCCGCTTCCACGAGCTTAGACATACCTACTGCAGCAATATGGCGAAATCGGGTATGAATCCAAAGACGCTCCAATACCTGATGGGGCATAGCGATATCGGGGTGACGTTAAATACCTACACGCATCTTGGCTTGGAGGATGCCACGGACGAGCTGCGGCGGATGGAGGACTTGGAGAACGCCAGAAAGGAACTGGAAAAGAATAAGGAAGAAAAGCCCATATCACAGAAGATGTTCCGGGCAATCTGAATAAAGAGAGTTTTGCGCCCTGCTTTGGCAGGGCACTTTTTTGCTTTGAAATAAAAAGAGGGTATGATATACTAAATTTATATTTAAAATTTTTGAATTGTAAGTATGTCGTGAAGAATTGGAGAAACATAATATGCAGGCAAATTATTATATAAAGTGTGATATATGTGGAGCGGTTAATAACTTGAAGTATCAAATGGGGTTTTCAACCCGACATCCCATTAAATTTAAATGTACATGTGGAGTGTCACTTAGGGGAGAATTCAGCAAGAAAAATGGTATTAGTTTTGAGAACGCTCAATTAATGAATAACAAATCGGACAAACTTCCGGCGTTAGTTGTATATTCATCAGGAGATTTCCTTACAATGCCTCCTTTTATCCCTACGGATATAACACAACTTTTTATGCCATCTTCATTTATATATGCAACTATGTATCTTAATTATGATGAATTTAGAAAAGAGTTTTCTTTTATAGTTAACTATAGAGATAAATTCCATCGAATTAATAGGGCAATTAACGAACTATACTTTTCCGGTAATAAAACGCTCCTTGTTGAGACAATAAATAAGAATTTTAATGACCCGATTTTCAATTTGCAAACTAACAATGACACTGACATTTTTAAATCGGTTGCTAAAATAAATCAATTTCAGTTTTTAAATTCAAAAGAATCTGATGCTGTTATGAAGATTACATCGCTTTATCATAAAGCTGTTTCGGAAAAGCGAACTGAACTGGAAAATTATCTTTCTTTTTTGAAAAAACTTAATTACCTAGAAAAATGGAAAAGACGCATATACAATTTGTGTGATACAGTATATGATAATATAGATTTACTAATCCCTATTATAAGCGTTGATTTTTATAAGGGAGATAAGGAAAAAATGTTAGATGGGTCATTTGCCATAACCACGACATCTTTTGAGGATATTAAACAATTGTATGTTGATTTGTATGAACTTATTGCAGATATTCTTATACTATTGGTTGGATTTGATAATGTGTTAGAATGTGGTGATCATGAAAAGATTAAACCGATTGTGGGATTAAAGGTTAACTCTCTATCTGATATGGCAAATATGAGAAACAAGGGAAATATTATTAAATTCCTTGATAATGGTGGAGAAGCATGCGAATTGGTTTGTAAATGCATGAGTCCAGATATCAGAAATAGCATTGGACATTATGATTATGATTCAGAAGAAATAGCCAACAGTTTAGGACAAAGAATAAAATTTTATAATGTAAATAATAAAGATGAATTTGAAGAGAAGACACTTACAAAAATTTGTTATGATATTTGGCAGATGTATAACTGCATGGGAATATTTGGCGAATTAATCTATCGACTAGAACTGCATAGTAGAGTGTTAGAAGGGCAACATCCGTCAGAATGCAATGATTTGTACAAAGCAATAGTTGGCATTCAAGAGAAGAAAAAGAAGATATATCCGAATGACAAATGCCCATGTGGAAGTGGATTGAAGTATAAGAAATGTTGTGGGAAAAAGTAAATTGTATCAAACTATATACGTTCAAATAAAGAGTGTATTTTGCAACTATAAATTATCTTTATGTGGCGGAGTAACATACTAAATAAATCTAATAAAAGTTTTTTTATTGAAAAGAAAAGTATTGTTTAGTAGGGAGTATTTGTTTAGTGAAGAATGATTGATGTAGGATCATGAAACAGCGGTTATTGCAAATGTTTAAAGTCTGTCCTGTGTGTGGTTCAAATAAAATAAAGAGGTGTATCATGAAGAGTAGTAAACACCCCCAATTCCTACTACGTTTTTACTATGTTTGACGGCATCAACTTGCCCCGTTTTGCCTCGATTTGCCATTTTCGTTACATTTTTCACAATCTCCACGAAAAGTCCAAACCCCGCAAATCGCGCAAAAACACGGCAAGCCAAAGCATTTTAGGAGGGAAAATGAACATGATTTCGATACTTTTTGTGTGCCACGGCAACATCTGCCGCAGCCCCATGGCCGAGTTCGTCATGAAAGACCTGGTCTCCCAGGCCGGTCTCTCTCATCAGTTTCAAATCTCTTCGGCCGCCACCAGCACCGAGGAGATCTGGAACGGCGTGGGTAACCCGGTATATCCTCCAGCCAGGAAGAAGCTGGCGGAGCATGGGATCAGCTGCGAGGGTAAGAGGGCGGTACAGCTGACCCGGGCAGATTATGACAGGTATGACTATCTGATCGGCATGGACAGTGCCAATATACGGAATATGCTCCGCATATGCGGCGGTGATCCGGACCGAAAGATATCCCTGCTGTTGTCCTGGGCGGGAGTGGAGAGGGATATTGCGGATCCCTGGTACTCCGGGAATTTTGACGCCACCTATGAGGAAGTACTGGAGGGATGCCAGGCGCTGCTTGGCGCGATACAATAAACATGGTTTCCCGGACCGGGGATTCTTTTCACTGTACCGCCGCCGGAAGCCCCTCCTGCAACAGAGCGCTGCAATACCCTGCAATCTCCTCGGGGGAGGCAGGGGTATCCTGATTCAGCCAGCATTGGATGACTCCGATGCAGCCCGATACCATAAAGGAATAGAAATACTCAAAATGCTCTATGGAGCGTTCTGCATTGTCCATCATCATGCGGAGTTTTTCTTTTACCAGTTCTTTCAGCCGGTTCAGGAATGCCAGGTCTCCATGGGGTCCCATCAGTGCCCTGGCCAGGGCCCGGTTTCTGTCCAGAAAGATGAACAGATCCAGAAGCACCGGTTTGGAGATCACAGGGCCGATGCCGTTTATGGCCAGATCTCTCTCCAGGATATCGTTGAATTCCTGAAAAAGGGATTCTTCGATCTGCCCCAGCATATCATATACATCGCTGTAGTGGAGGTAGAATGTGCCCCGGTTGATGTCTGCCAGGTCGGACAGTTCTTTCACCGAAATATCTTTGACATCCTTTTCATCCATCAGTTGGATCAGCCCCTGGAGCAGTAAAGTTTTAGTGCGCCGGACACGCCGGTCCATTTTTTCCTGTGCCATATTTTTTCTCCTTATTTTATGCCGCATCTTTTCAGCCGCGGCGGCTACGGCGAATCCATAAAGATCTGCCAATTCTAAACAATTCATAAAATCTCTGGCGTAAATCAACATCTGTCACCAAAAATGTTTTGAATTCCACAATCCTTGGTATTTTGAATATTGCCTTTTGCCATATTTTCATTATAATTACTTTTGCATAGAAAATCAACTCATGTTGATAAAAAAACTTACTTCAATTATCGCACTCCTGTTACATAATTTACAGAAAGTGCAGTAACAGTGTCAACCGGGCAGATATTGCCGGAAGTGATAGAAACTGAGAGGGAGGAATCGCAGAATGGAAAAGGAGCAGAAGGACAATTCTTTTATGTTGAAGTTAGCAACCATGATTGTGGATAAGCGGAAGGGCTTTTACCTGGTCTTTATTCTGTTGATCATCTTCAGCCTGATCTCCATGAACAAGGTAAAGGTTAATAATGATCTGACTACTTATCTGTCAGACGACACGGAGACTCGCCGGGGCATGGATCTGATGGAGGAGCAATTCACTACTTACGGCACCGCCAGAATTATGGTCTGCAATGTGACTTACGAGGAAGCGGAGGCGCTGGCCGAGCGGGTCCGGGAGATGGAAGGGGTCAGTATGCTGGAATTTGGCGACTCCCAGGAGAGTTACCATGATATGGAGGCGCTGCTGGAGGTTACCTTTGACGGGGAGTCCAAGCAGGAGATTACCGGGGAATATTTCAGGCAAGTGCTGGACGCCCTGTCGGACTACGATGTCTATTATACTTCGGATATCGGTCAGGAGGAACGGGACGCGGAAGACCTTAGCAAGGACATGGTGGTGATCCTGTTGCTGGCAGGGGTGGTAATCGTGTCAGTACTGCTTTTTACCTCCACTACATATGCAGAGATCCCGGTGTATCTGATGACTTTTATCACGGCAGCCATTCTGAACAAGGGCACCAACTTTCTGTTTGGCACCATCAGCTTTGTAACCAATTCCATCGCCGTGGTATTACAGCTTGCTCTGGCGGTGGACTATGCCATTATCCTGGCACACCGCTTCATGGAGGAGCATGAGGACAAGGACGCCAGAGAGGCGGTGATCGTGGCCCTGAGTAAGGCGATCCCGGAGATTTCCTCCAGTTCCCTGACCACCGTGTCGGGCATGGTGGCCATGATGTTCATGCAGTTCCGCATCGGTTACGATATGGGGATTATCCTGGCCAAGGCCATTGTTCTGAGCCTGGTGACGGTGTTCTTTCTGATGCCGGGACTGCTGCTGAACTTTTCCAGGGCCATTGACAAGACGCATCACAGGAGTTTTGTGCCCAATATCACGGCGGTGGGAAAGTTCTGCGTGGTCACCCGGTTTATAGTGCCGCCCCTGCTGCTCCTGGGAGTGCTTGCAGCTTTTTACTTTTCCAGCAGGGCCAGCTATGTATATGATGTAAACAGCCTGGAGGCCAAGACCATGAGTGAGAACAAATTCTCCGCCTCTATGGTAAATCAGGAATTTGGCAGTATCAACCAACTGGCGGTAATGGTTCCCAACGGCGACTATGAGCAGGAGGCCAAAGTATTGCGGGCGCTGGAGCGGCTGGACTGCGTGGACTCCTGTATGGGCCTGGCCAATATTGAAGCCATGGACGGCTATATGCTGACCCAGCTTCTCACCCCCCGGGCGTTCTCGGAACTGCTTGATATGGATGTGGAAGTGGCGGAACTGCTGTACACGGCTTATGCCGTGAATGACAGCAATCTGGGGGCCGTGGTAAACGGTATCAGCGAATATGAGCTGCCGCTGATTGATATTTTCCTGTATATCTATGATCAGAAAGAAAGCGGGAACATCACCCTGGACGAGGAATTGGAAGAGATGCTGGGGGACGCCTATTCACAGATCAGCATTGCCCAGGATCAGCTGCTGGGGGAGGATTACAGCCGTTTTGTGCTGGAACTGCGTGTTCCCTCGGAGGGGGAGGAGACCTATGAGGCGTTGGAGGAGATCCGGCGGACCGTGGCCCGGTATTATGACCCGGCGGATATTTATCTGGCAGGCGTGTCCACCAGCAACAGGGATCTGAGCCATTCCTTCAGCACCGACAATGTGATCATCACCATATTGACGGCGGTGTTCGTCATGATTATTCTGCTGTTCACCTTCCAGTCCGCGGGGCTTCCGGTGCTGCTGGTGCTGACCATACAGGGCAGTATCTGGGTCAATTTCTCCCTGCCCTATCTGCAGCAGGAGCCGGTTTATTTTCTGGGATATCTGGTGGTGTCGGCCATCCAGATGGGGGCTACCATAGATTATGCCATTGTGATCACCAGTCGGTATATGGAACTCAAGACTTATATGTCCATCAAGGAGGCCATTGTGCTGACGCTGAACCAGGCGTTTCCCACCATTGTGACCAGCGGTTCCATGCTGGTGGCGGCGGGCTTTATTATCAACAATATCTCCACCAACGCGGTGGTGGCCGCCATCGGCCTGGCCTTGGGGAGAGGCACGCTGACTTCCATCGCCATGGTGCTGCTGGTGCTGCCCCAGACTTTGCTGCTGGGAGACATTCTTATAGAAAAAACGGCTTTCACCCTGAAGCGGGAGGTGGCCAAACCTCTGCCCGCCAGTGGGCGCATCCGCATGACGGGACATATCAAGGGCTATGTGAACGGTGTGATCGACGGCGACTTCACCGGCGTGATCGACGGTGAGATGGGAGCGGTGATCCGTGCCAGGGATATGTATGAGAACGCCAGGGAATTGCTGGAGTACCGGGAGGAGGACAGCCATGGGCAGAAGGGTTGAAAAGAGGATGATGTACACGGATGACAGGGATTTTTCAAAGAGAAGCGGGCGCCGATGCGGCTGTAAAAGCCAGGCCGGGTGTCTGGCGGTGATGCTTTCCGTAATAATGGCTTTTTCCAATTATATGCCTGCGCTGGCCCAGGAGGAGCCTGCCGTTACCTACGAGCAGTATGTGAGCGGGGAGCACCGGGAGGAAACGGACGCCGGGCAGTACGAGGTATTTTCCATCGGCAGTGTGGAAGAATTGCGGGAACTGGCAGCCTTATGTACTTATGATGTCTGGTCCGGGGATAAGCGGGTGCTGCTGACGGCGGATCTGGATCTGGCAGGCGAGGAACTGCTGATCCCGGTATTCGGCGGGATATTTGACGGTCAGGGCCATACCATAAACGGCCTGGCGATCCGGCAGGAAGGCTCTCAAATGGGGCTGTTCCGCTATTTGCAGCGGGGAGCGGTGGTTCAGAATCTGAATCTGACAGAGGCCAAAGTGCTGCCCCAGGGCAGCGGCTGTCAGGTGGGGGTGCTGGCGGGGCGGAATTATGGAAGCATCGTAAACTGCCAGGTTTCCGGTGTGCTGGAAGGTGAGGAGGAAGTGGGCGGTATCGCGGGAGTCAATGAGGCGGGGGCTGTGATCCGAAGCTGTGGGGCGGAGGTGACGGTACTGGGCAATCGCAGGAGCGGCGGTATCACCGGCAGCAACCATGGCACGCTGAACAACTGCGTCAACAAAGGGAACATCAATATTTACACCAATGACATGGTGTATGATCTGGAGGATTTTACAGCGGAGAATCTGGAGGAGGCGTCCTCCGGAGCCAGGCTGGACGCCCATATGGATACCGGCGGCATCGCCGGGATCAGCGACGGGAAGATATATTACTGCGTCAACGAGGGGACAGTGGGATACGCTCATGTGGGGTATAACACCGGCGGCATCGTGGGGCGGCTGCACCAGGGATATATCCAGAACTGTACCAACACGGGACATGTGCTGGGCAGGAAGGACGCGGGAGGGATTGCCGGGCAGATGGAGCCGTTTATAGAGGTGGAGTATATTGACGGCAAGCTGGAGGAACTGGACCGGGAGACGGATTTGTTTCTGGATATGCTGGAGGCCAGCTATGACCATCTGAGCGCTTATGGGGATCAGGCTGCGGCCATCACCCGGCAGCTCAATGCCAATCTGCGCAATGTGTCTGCGTCTGCCACAAATCTGTTGAATATCACCAATGACCTGTGGCATGTGTACAACCAGGAACTTTCGGGGATTTCCAGTGATTTTAACCGACTCTCCGATGATCTGAAGGCCATCAGGGACCAGGAAAAAGAAGAGGGAAAACCGGATTCTGTCAGCGGCAATGATCAGATCGACTGGGACAAACCGGGGGACTGGGAGATACCTGACTGGGAAAAGCCCGGATATACTCAAGAGTACCGCAACGCCCTGTCAAACTTTGCGGACAGCACCGGCAGCCATTTACATAAGATGACCGATGCTACATCCGGGCAACACGGCCAGGTCTCCCACAACCTGGAGGTGTTTAACCTGGAACTGGCGGCTGCCATGGACTGTCTGTCCCGGTTGACGGATACGCTGGACGCCGCTCAAAGTACGGCGGACGCGGATGTGGATGCTCTGGCGGCCCAGGCCCGGAAATTGCGTCGTCTGATCAGCGGGATACGGGATGATCTCTTCAGCTATGAGGGGATAACCGTCAATGATACTTCGGACGAAGCTCCCAGCGATACCATTGAAAACGCAGGAGCTTATGGGCCTGAAGTTTCATCAGAAAGTCAGTCCGGGGCGGAGAAGCAGGCCGGGCAGGAGGGCGAAGTGCTGAAGACCGGGGACACGGTCACGGAAAAATGGTACGACACCGCCAGTTTTCAGCAGGGAAAAATCACGCTGTGCCTAAACCGGGGATTGGTGGAGGCAGACGCCAATGTGGGGGGCATCGTGGGACAGATTGCCACGGAGCATGATTTGGATCCCGAGGACGATATTACTTTTACCGGCGCTGAGAGTCTGAGCATCCAGGAGAGCATCAAGGCCGTGGTGCGGGAAAGCCGGAATGAGGGTCGGGTCATTGCCAAACGGAACTGTGCAGGCGGCATCGTGGGAAAAGCAGACTTTGGGGCCATTGTCTCCTGCGAATCTTATGCGGACATCCAGAGCACCGGCGGCAGTTATGTGGGAGGCATTGCCGGAAGTTCGGACTATACCATTCGCAGCTGCTTTAGTACCGGTTTTCTGGAGGGCAAAAGCTATGTGGGAGGCATCGTGGGAAGGGGCAGTGAGATTTACTATTGCGACGCCATGAACAGCCTGAAGGCGAAAGGAGAAAAGCTGGGAGCCATCGCCGGAGACCTGCGGGAAGAGGGGATGCTGTATGACAATTATTATGTGGCAAATGATATAGAGGGCATAGATGGTATCGGGTATGGAGGCGGTGCAATTCCTATGGACTATGAGGCATTCTCCCACCGGCAGGGTTTGCCCGAGGAATTCCGCATGGTGACCCTGCGTTTTGTGGTTTTGGATGAAGACGGGGATTTGCAGGAGGAAGTGGCTGTGCTGCGGCTGCCCTATGGCAGCAGCCTGGGGGAAGAGGGGTTGCCGGTGCTGCCGGAGAAGGAGGGCTGTTATGGGCAGTGGCCGGATATGGACTATGAGCATGTGACGGAGAGCAGGGTGCTGGCAGCGGAATATACCAAGTGGATCACCGCTCTGTCCGCGGATGTACCGGGGCCGGAAGGCCAGGCGGCCATGTTGGTGGAAGGCCGTTTTTATCCCGAGGATCAACTGGAAGTGACGGTGGAACAGGGAGAGTACTATCATCTGCAAATCCGCACTTTGGAAGGGGTCTATGATCAGCCGGTAAGTGTGCGCCTGCAGCGGGATCTTCTGCCGGAGCATTATGAGATCCGCCTGCAGCGGGAGGGTGAAAGCGCGGTGGCGGAGACCCGTACAATGGGCCGTTATGTGGTTTTTGATCTGGAGTACCCGGGGGACTTCCAAGTGGCCAAAGCCTCTCCCGGGATCCCTGCCGGATATTTTGTGATGGGTGGCGGAATCATTCTGCTGGTGCTGCTTTTTGTGGTCTGCCGCCTGATAAAATGCGGGAAGTCCAGGCGTATGGCAGGCACTGCCGGGCAGCAGGCAACGGAAGAATCTCAGACATCAGCGCGTGAGGGCGAAATGGCAGAAGAAGCCCGGGCATTGGAGAACCCTCGGAAGTCCGATGCGTCCCGAGAAGCGGAGTAAATTTATACTGCGGATGATATGGTCCTGCCAATCCAATCTGCTTCCGTTTTCAGAACAGTGCTAATTATAAAGCAGCCTGCAAATATGTGTTGCGGGCTGCAGACAAATGATTTATAATTTTTACATCTGAATCGAAAGCTATGGAGGAGGCCATCATGCTTGATAAAATACCTGACGCAGAACAAATGACCGCTTTAGTAGGAAAATCTTTATATGAGATATGGAATCAGCTATGTGCTTTAATTGATGAAAAATATGAGATGGATTGCTTGTGGGATAAAGGGGGCAAAGCATGGACATATGAATATAAATACCGCCGGGGCGGTAAAACGCTGTGTGCATTATATGCAAGAGAGAACTGTGTGGGATTTATGATTATCTTAGGAAAAGAAGAACGTCTAAAATTTGAAAAAGATAGAGAAAATTACAGCGAGGAAGTTCAAAGAGTTTATGATGAAACGAAAACTTATCATGATGGAAAATGGATGATGTTTGAGCCGACAGACACTTCTTTGTTTGGTGATTTTATCAGTTTATTGAGTATTAAAAGGAAACCGAACAGAAAATGAGATGAGGAGCGATACCTTAATGCGCATAGACACAGTGATCTTTGATATGGACGGCACATTGATTGACACAGAGAAATATTACCGCATCTTCTGGCCCATGGCCCTTCGGGAATTCGGGTATGAGATGACGGATGAACAGGCCCTGTCCATGCGGAGTCTGGGGCGGCCCTTTGCCCCGGCCCGGCTGAAAGAAATGTTCGGCCCGGAACTGGATTACGGCGCAGTGCGGCAGCGGCGCAAGGAACTGATGGAGGAGCGGCTTGACCGGGAGGGCATAGAACTGAAGCCCGGAGCGGCGGAATTGCTGGCCTGGCTGAAGAGACATGACATCCGCAGCGCCATCGCCACTGCCACGGATCTGCAGCGCACGGAAAAATACCTGAGAGGGTTGGGAATCCGGGATTATTTTGACCAGGTGATCTCTGCAACCATGGTCCAGGAGGGAAAGCCTTCACCGGACATTTATCTGTATGCCTGCAGGCAGCTGGGCAGGCATCCCCGGGACTGCATGGCGGTGGAGGATTCTCCCAACGGGGTGCTGAGTGCTGCCCGGGCGGGCTGCCGAGTGGTGATGGTGCCTGACCAGACCGATGCGGAGCCGGAACTGGAAAGGCTTTTGTATGCCAAAGTAAAAAGGCTGGATGAGATAACCGGGCTGCTGTGACAGCCCGATTTTTCTGCCTTCTGGAGCCCAAACGGCTATTGCATTTCCCCAACTGCTGTGATATTATTTTAACGATAGCGGTTTGGGCAGTGTAACTGCCCGCCGCAGGGAAAGAAAAAAAGAAATGGGATTGCGGTCGGAGGGGCTCTGTAAGGATGCCTCTCCCCAAGCGTAAGGGCCGCAGGAAAGGAAGCGTACATGAGATTCGATGATATTATCGAAAAGGTAAACCAATGCAGTATGAAGAAGATGTCCGTGGCGGCGGCTCAGGACGAGGCGGTGCTGCACGCAGTCTGGGAGGCAAAAAAGAGGGGTATTGCGGACGCCGTTCTGGTGGGCGATGAGGCCCAGATCCGCGCCATTGCCGCAGAGATGAACATGGACCTGGAGGGCTTTGAGATTATTGATGAGCCGGATATGACCCAGGCGGCGCTGAAGGCAGTGAAGCTGGCCCATGAAGGCGTGGTAGACATGTATATGAAGGGCCTGGTAGATACCAAGAATTTCCTGAAGAGCGTACTGGATAAGGAAGTAGGTCTGCGCACCGGCAATCCTCTGTCTCATGTGGCCGTTTTCGAAGTGCCGGGTATCGACCAGCTTCTGTTCCTGACGGATGTGGCTTTTATCACCTATCCTACTTTGGAGGACAAAGTAAATATTATCAACAATACAGTACCCGTGGCCAGAGCCTGCGGAGTCTCCTGCCCCAAGGTGGCTCCTCTGGCGGCGGTGGAGGTGGTGAATCCCAAGATGCCCGTCACTGTGGACGCCGCGGAATTGACCCGTATGTGCGAGGCGGGCGAGATCACCGGCTGCATTGTGGACGGCCCCCTTTCCCTGGACCTGGCCATTGATCCCGAGGCGGCAAAGCACAAGGGCGCCACAGACCGTAAGATTCAGGGGGACGCCGATATCCTGCTGTTCTCGGATATCCATGCGGGCAACAATGTATATAAGACCATCGTACATATGACCAAGGCGGAAAACGGCTGTATCCTCACCGGCACCAAAGTGCCCGTGATTCTGACCAGCCGCTCCGATACCTTTGAGACCAAGGTGAATTCCATCGCCCTGGCAGCCGTGGTGGCGGAGGAGATGGCCAAGGGTGTATAGCATACGGCGGCCTGACCCAAACAGAGAAAAGTAGAAGCAAAGGGCAGTCAGGAGGCTGCGGAACTCTTAATCAGCAAGGCCCAAACAGTGCCGGAAATAAAAACCGGCCGGAAGCCGGACGGGGTTTATTTCGCCGGGAAAGGTACTGTTTGGGAGTTGCGGAACTCTTAATAAGGAGGAAAATATAATGTCTGTAAAAAGTTTAATCATTAACCCCGGATCCACTTCCACCAAGATCGGTGTGTTTGAGGATGAGAAGCTGTTATTTGAGGAGACTCTGAGGCATTCCACAGAGGAGATCAGCAAGTATGCCGCCATCGTGGATCAGAAGGACTTCCGCAAGAAGATCATCACCGACCTGCTGGAGGAGAAGCAGTTTGACATTAAGTCCCTGAATGTGGTGGTGGGACGGGGCGGAATGCTGAAACCCATTCCCGGCGGCACTTACGCTGTGACGGATACGCTGCTGGCGGATCTGAAAGCGGGTGTGCAGGGCCAGCATGCGTCCAATCTGGGCGGTATTCTGGCCAGGGAGATCGGTGACTCCATCGGCGTTCCTTCCTATATTGTGGATCCTGTGGTGGTGGATGAACTGATGCCCATCGCCAGGTATTCCGGCGTGCCCGAACTGCCCCGTACCAGCGTGTTCCATGCACTGAACCAGAAGGCGGTAGCCAAGAGATACGCAAAAGAGATCGGCAAGACCTATGAGTCCCTGCGTCTGATCGTGGTACATATGGGAGGCGGTGTGTCCGTAGGCGCCCATGAGTATGGCATGGTGGTGGATGTGTTCAACGCTCTGGACGGCGACGGCGCTTTCTCCCCGGAGCGTGCGGGGGCAGTGCCCAGCGGTGCTCTGATCAAGATGTGCTTCAGCGGCCAGTATACCGAGAAAGAAGTGTATGGCAAGATCGTGGGCAAGGGCGGCTTCAACGCTTACCTGGGCACCAACGACATGCGGGAAGTGACCAGACGCGCCAACGAAGGAGACAGAGAGGCGGCCAAGGCCAAAGAGGCTTTCCTGCTGCAGGTGTCCAAGAACATTGGTTCCATGGCCTGCGTGCTGAGCGGTAAGGTGGATCAGATCATTCTCACCGGCGGTATTGCCTACGGCGCGGATGTCTGTGATTCCCTGAAGGAGAGAACCGAATGGATCGCTCCCGTGACCGTATATCCCGGCGAGGATGAACTGCTGGCCCTGGCCCAGGGTGCGCTCCGGGTGATCAACGGTGAAGAACAGGTTATGAATTATTAATAAAAACCTGTCTCCGAGAAACAAACGGAGACAGGTTTTTTTATGAGGATTCATATATCGGTCAGGTGGCATCCGGGTTCTTGCGATATTCCCTGGGGGAGCGTCCATATACTTTCCGAAACAGATCCTTGAAGTAATTGCCGTCGTTGAAACCGCACTCCAGAGCGATATCCGTGATGGTGTTGCTGGTGGTGAGCAGGGCGGTCTGGGCATGCTTAAGCCGCACATAGTTCAGGTATTCCTTGAAGCCCATGCCTGTGACCAGCTTGAATTTTTTGCTGAAATAGGTGGGGCTTAGAGAGGCCACCTCTGCGGCATCCTCCAAAGAGATAGGCCGTTGGAAATTCTGGTAGATATAACGGGTAGCCTGCTGAATATCCGCGTCCCGCACATTGATTAATTCCGGCTCCGGCTGATGCATCACGGAATGCCGGGCCAGGAACAGCAGAAGCTGTTGGAGATAGCAGGTGGTGAAATCCGGGGAATATTCATCCAGGCCCGCGGTTTCGGACAACATCCGGGAGAGCAGCTCAAAATATTCCTCCAGATACAGGCTGGGAATACTGCCCATGAAGGAGGGAGCACTTCCCACCACGTCCTGGTAGAGAAAAGATTTTTTGAACAGGATATCCACCATCTCGCAGTTGATGCCGGGGTAATACCGGGAGTGATGCAGTTCACCGGGAGTAACGAACACCAGATCCCCTTTTTCCAGTTCATAAACCTGATCGCGGAGCAGGAAGCGGCATTTGCCGGAGAGCAGGCAGAAGATCTCGTAGAAGCCGTGGTAGTGGTCCGGCTGCAGGGGGGAATCTTCTCCCCGCAGTCCCTTGTAGATGATGATGCTGTCAATGTCAGATCGTCCGCTGCATACAAATGTTGTCATAACTTCCTCTTTCTTTTTGACCGAAAGGGCCGGACTTCCCTGCGGAAGCCTGGCCCTTTGTAAGATGCTCTGAATCCCTTACAGCGGGAACTTGAAGTATCTTTTCGCATTGTTGTAGGAGATATCCGTGACAATCTCCGACAGGATATCCAGATCCGCCGGGAACTCTCCGTTTTCCACCCAGCCGCCGATCAGGTTGCACAGGATCCGGCGGAAATACTCATGCCTGGTGTAGGAGAGGAAGCTGCGGGAGTCCGTAAGCATTCCCACGAAGCCAGACAGATTGCCCAGGTTGGCCAGGGAGACCATCTGATCCTGCATGCCGGTTTTGTGGTCATTGAACCACCAGGCGCTGCCTTGCTGGATCTTGGCCACGGCGGAACTGTCCTGGAAGCAGCCCAGAATGGAGCCGATGGCCTGATTGTCGTTGGGGTTTAAGCTGTACAGGATGGTCCTGGGCAGCGCATCGTCCCGAATCAGCGCATCCAGGAAATCTGCCATCTGGGAGGAGGGAGCGTAGTTGTTGATGCAGTCATAGCCGGTGTCGGGTCCCAGCTTCTGGTACATCGGGGTGTTGTTGTCCCTCTTGCAGCCATAGTGCAGCTGCATGGCCCAGTCAAGCCGGGCATATTCCTTCCCTGCAAACAGCATAAACGCCGTCTTGAATTTCAGTTCTTCCTCCTTGGTGGGAGTCATGTGGTTCAGCCGCTTCAGGAAAATCTCTTCGATCTCATCATCGGTGGCGGGGCAGTACATCACATACTCCAGGGCATGGTCGGACACATTGCAGCCCATGGAGGCGAAATATGCCATGCGCTCCCGCAGAACATCCTTGAGCTGCGCGAAAGTGACGATCTCGCTCCTGCCCGTCACGGCGGCCAGCTTATCCAGATAGTCCAGATAGTCGGGCTTCTCAATGTTCATGGCTTTGTCGGGTCTCCAGGCGGGAAGTACTTTTACATCGAAGCTGTCATCTTCGGCGATCTTTTTGTGCCATTCCAGGGAGTCCACGGGGTCATCCGTGGTACAGATCAGGGTCACATGGCTCTGGCGGATCAGGTTGCGCACGCTCATGGAAGGCTCCTGCAGCTTGGCATTGCAAAGGTTCCATACCTCATCTGCGGTCTTGCCGTTCAGCACGCCCTGATAACCGAAGTATCTCTGCAATTCCAGATGGCTCCAGTGGAACAGAGGATTGCCGATGGCCTTGCCCAGACACTCCGCCCATTTGCAGAACTTTTCATAGTCGGAGGCGTCTCCGGTGATGTATTTTTCCTCCACGCCGCAGGAACGCATAAAGCGCCATTTGTAATGGTCGCCGCCCAGCCACACCTGGGTGATGTTTTCAAACTGCCTGTCCTCGGCGATCTCTCTGGGATTGATGTGGCAGTGGTAGTCCAGTACAGGCGTGTTCTCGGCATAGTCATGGAACAGTTTCCTGGCGGTCTCCGTCTCCAGCAAAAATTCCTTGTCCATAAAACCTTTCATGTTACTTCCCTCCATATTCTTTAATTATATGTATTTTTATGAACTGTCTGTGATATGTTTCCGGGCTATTTCTGGCAGTCCCGGCTGCAGGCCAGGGTGGTTCCCCGGTGTATCACTTCCCCGGAGAAAACGGTCTGCTTCGGCATTTCCTTGCCGCCCAGCACTCCCATCAGCGTAAGGATCAGGTGCTGGCACAATGTTTCCAGCTTGTTGTCGATGCTGGACATCTCAGGCTCGCAGCAATGCGCCAGCAGGGAATTGTTGTAGCCTATGACGCACAGCTCCCCCGGTATGGAAAGCCCCGCGTTCCGGGCGAAACGGACGGCGCCTACAGCCAGGCAGTCGTCGGAGGCGATGATGCCGTGGAACTGCAGCCCTTTCTGATGGAGTTTCATCAAGTGGTCCGCCATGGCGTGGATATCCTCATGAGATCCCTGGTAGAACTGGATCAGGTGGTTGCTCCTAAGCAGTTTCTGGGATTCCATGGCACTGCGGTAGCCCGCCATCTTTTTTTTGCTGCTGTAGGAGGTGGAATTGGTAAAATACAGGATGTCCTCCACACCGGCCTGGATCAGCTGCAGAGTGGCCTCATAAACGGAGGAAAAATCGTCCGACAGGATGCTGTATACATTGGGCGCTTCCAGTGCCGCGTTCAGCAGCATCACCGGCACCTGGGAGGCGGCGTCCAGGATGTAGCGGTTCTCGGTGTCTTTGTCGTAGACAAAATTGGAACCCACCAGGATAATGCCGTCCACCTTCTTGGTAATCAGCAGGTTCATACAGCTTTTTTTATTCTCCAGGTCATAGCCGGTGCAGCAAAGGATGCTGTCGTAGCCATTGCCCCGCAGTTTCTGCTCAATATAGTAGATGGCCTTGGCCAGATACAGGTCAGAGGAATCGGCGCACATGATGCCGATGGTTTTCATGGTATTGAGCCCCAGGCCCCTGGCAAACGCGTTGGGGGTGTATTCACATTGGTTAATGACGTCCAGCACCTTCTGCTTGGTCTTTTCGCTGACATTGCTGCTGCCGTTGAGCACTCTGGACACAGTGGCGATGGAGACGCCTGCTTTTTCGGAGATATCATATATTGTCATGTAAGCATACCCGTAATGGTGAAAAGGTGAAAAAATACTTGTAAGCGGTTACAGTTTTTCCTTCATTTTGAATTATAACGAATCTCGAAATTTTTTTCAAGAACTATTTTTATCTTCTTGACGAATGAGGGGTTTGGAAGTAAAATTGAAAATGTAAGTACTTACATAAAAATGACTTTGTGAGTATGGGATTTTTAGAAAATGAATATGTAACAGTCCGGTGCGGTGCCCCGTTTATCCGGAAGGCGGCGCGGGAAGGAATCCGTCCCGGCCAGGGAATGGGGACCGGGCGCGGAAGAAGCTGGGGACAGCAGAAAAGAGGAGGCGTTATGGAAGCATTAAACAAGAGCATGACCGGTAAGAAAGACAGACCTGTCAAGGTGGTACAGTTTGGGGAGGGGAATTTCCTGCGGGCATTTGTGGACTACATGATCGACATTGCCAATGAGCAGGGCACATTTGACGGAGATATTGTCCTGGTAAAACCCATCGACTTCGGCAGTCTGGATCTGTTTCACAGGCAGGACTGCCAGTACACCGTGTCTCTGCGGGGGAATGTGGACGGCGAAGCCAGAATTATCAATCGGGTGGTGACCAGCGTGGCCGATGCGGTGGACGCCATTCATGAGTATGACAAGTATATGGGTCTGGCCGAGATTGACACCCTCCGCTTTGTGGTGTCCAACACCACGGAGGCCGGAATTGTATACGATGCGGAGGATCGTTTTGAACTGAATCCCCCCAGAAGTTTTCCCGGCAAGCTGACCAAGTTCTTATATCACAGGTTCGAGACTTTCCAGGGCGATCCCTCCAGGGGCCTGGTGATGCTGCCAGTGGAACTCATCGATGACAACGGTGTTATGCTGAAAAAATGTGTGATGGGGCAGATTGACAACTGGGGCCTGCCCGAAGGGTTTAAGAAATGGGTGGAGGAGGCCTGCGTTTTCACGTCCACTCTGGTGGACCGCATTGTCACCGGCTATCCCCGGGCCACGGAACAGGAAGAGTGGGAGAAGCTGGGCTATGAGGACCATATTATGGTGACGGGTGAGCCCTTTGCCCTGTGGGTCATCGAATCGGATAAGGACATCAGCGGGGAGTTTGACCTGCCCGGCGCCGGATTGCCCGTGGTATTTACCGATGACCACCATCCCTATAAGCAGCGGAAAGTGCGCATTCTGAACGGGGCCCATACTTCCTTTGTGCTGGCGTCCTGGCTGTGCGGCAATAACATCGTGCGGGAATCCATGGAGGACAAGGATGTCCGCGACTTTATGAACAAGACCATTTTTGAGGAGGTGATTCCCACCCTGACCCTGCCGGAGGAGGAACTGAAAGCCTTTGCGGGAGAGGTGGTAAACCGCTTCAACAATCCCTATGTGGATCACGCGCTGCTGGCCATCTCTCTGAACTCCGTGTCCAAATGGAGGGCCAGATGTCTGCCCAGCCTGCTGGGCTATGTGGATAAGTTCGGCAGGCTTCCGGTCCACATGACCTTTTCCATCGCCGCCTTGATGGCTTTCTACTGCGGCGATGAGATTAAGGAGGGTGCGCTGGTGGGCAGCCGCAGCGGCCAGGCTTATCCCATCAAGGACGACATGCCGGTGCTGGAATTCTTCCGGGACAACTGCCGGAAGGATACCCGCAGCTTTGTCACCGCTTATCTGGGCAGAGAGGATTTCCACGGGCAGGATTTAAACCAGGTTCCGGGACTGACGGACGCAGTGACGGCATATCTGGATGACATAAAGGAAAACGGAATGAGGGCGGCAGTATGCAGAATTTCATAAAAATAAATGACAACGACAATGTGGTGGTGGCCTTGAACGCCATCCCCCAGGGGGAGGCCGTCGCGGTGGAGGTATCCGGCCGGGAGTGTAGGATCACTGCCCGGGAGGAAATTCCCGCCGGGCATAAAATGGCGGTGTGTGATATTCCCGCAGGCGGGGAAGTCCTCAAGTATGGCTATCGTATCGGCAATGCCAAAGAAGAGATTCCCGCAGGGGCCTGGATCCATACCCACAATGTGGGTACGGCGCTGGGAGATTTGCTGGAGTACAGCTATGAGCCGGTGGCGGCGGTGCAGGACGCAGGGCAGACGCCACCGAAATCCGATGGGGCGCAGGATGTGACCTTTATGGGTTTCAAGCGCCCGGACGGCAAGGTGGGGGTGCGCAACGAGATCTGGGTCATTCCTACGGTGGGCTGTGTCAACAATGTGGCCACAGCCATTGCCAGGCAGGCCAACGCCTTTGTCAGGGGCACAGTGGAGGAGGTTATCGCCTTTCCCCATCCATACGGCTGTTCCCAGATGGGGGAGGATCAGGAGCACACCCGCGTTATTCTGGCAGATCTGATCAACCATCCCAACGCAGGCGGCGTGCTGGTGTTGGGGCTGGGCTGTGAGAACAGCAATATAGGCGAGTTGATGCCCTATATCGGGGACTATGACGAGAACCGGGTGAAGTTCCTGGTGGCCCAGGAATGCGAGGACGAGATCGCTGAGGCGGTGGAGATTGTCAGGGGCCTGATCGATTACGCGGCGGGCTTCGAGAGGGAGCCTGTCAGCGTAGAAAAACTGGTGGTGGGCATGAAGTGCGGAGGGAGCGACGGCCTGTCCGGCATCACCGCCAATCCGCTGGTGGGACGTTTCTCCGATTTGCTGATCTCCCGGGGCGGAACCACGATCCTCACGGAGGTGCCGGAGATGTTCGGCGCGGAGACCATTTTGATGAACCGCTGCGCCAACCAGGAGTTGTTCCACAAGACCGTGGATCTGATCAACGATTTTAAACAGTATTTCAAGAGCCACAACCAGACCATCTACGAGAATCCCTCCCCGGGCAACAAGAAGGGCGGCATCTCCACGCTGGAGGACAAATCCCTGGGCTGCACGCAGAAGTCCGGCAGTGCCCTGGTAAAGGGTGTGCTGCAATATGGAGAAAGGGTGCAGACCCCGGGACTGAATCTGCTCAGTGCTCCCGGCAACGATCTGGTGGCTTCCACCGCCCTGGCGGCGGCCGGTGCCCATATCGTGCTGTTTACCACAGGCCGGGGTACGCCTTTCGCTTCCCCAGTGCCTACGGTGAAGATCTCTACCAACTCCGGGCTGGCCGGCAGGAAGGCCAACTGGATTGACTTTAACGCCGGGGTACTGGTGGAGGATGACAGATCCATGGCGGAGGAAGCCCGGAATCTGTTTGACTATGTAGTGGAGGTGGCCTCCGGCAGGCAGGTGTGCAGCGAGGCGGCGGGCTTCCACGATATGGCCATTTTTAAGCAGGGGGTCACCCTGTAACGAAATATACCTGTGGCGTATGCGGAAGCCGCCCAGGATAAGGCGGGCATACCCGGACATAAGCAGTTTCGGGTGTGCTCGCTGTGGTTTTAGGGGGATAGGCTGCCGCAAGCACATTGGAACCGGGAACCCCGGCGGTATCAAAGCGGAGGAGGAGAAAAGACCATGAGAGGAGAATGGGAACAGGCCCTGGAGCAGGTGCGGCAGGGCCGGGTGGCGGAAACAGCGGAAGTGGTGGAAGGGATCAAGGCGCTGCCCCGGGATCAGGACGGGGTGTTTGATCTGCGTGGCATGGAAGGGAATCAACAAGATATGCAGGAGGCCAGAAGAGTCTTGTATCCCGTATATGCGGCCTATGAGACGAACTGCAATAAAAAGGAGGGCTATCCCGATATCCTGGGTCAGATGCGGGTGATGGATGAACGGCTTCAGGAGCGGTATGACATGCTGGAGGCAGCGGTGTATATGGATCTGGCCCTGCGAACGCTTCTATATTTAAGCCAGGAAGTTTATGAATATTACCGTGAGTTGACGGATCTGTACAGAAAAAATGCGAGACGCTTTATCCGGGAGTTTTATGGAGAGGGGAAAATCACGCCGGGTGCGGTTCCTGCCAGTCCAGGGGAAGCGCTTTTTGCAGAGGGCCTTATGCTGGCATGCAGGGAGCACATTCTGCTGGAAGATAAATATGAAGTGTATTATGGTTTCATGGAATCTCCCGGGAAAAAATGAGGCATCGGCGTATTTATTTTGGAATAACTCTGCCTACGGGATGCCCCAGGCTTTTGGAAAGGGAGAGGAAACGGAAACAGGAGGAAAGATTGAAAATTAAAATTTTCAATCGCGAGATTTGTGTCTGCGCGGTGCTTGCCACAAACTCGT
>BLLU01000280.1 GCA_011959105.1 Lachnospiraceae bacterium
TTGGGTGGATAAAATAATGTGCTGTTGGTGGCGACCAGAATTCGCTGTTCAACATACAGGCAGCGGATGATAAACGATATCTACAGAGCCTTGAATCCCGGAGGGGCTTTTCTTTTTGTGGAGAAGATAATCGCAGACGAGGGGACGGATGATCTGGAAGTGGAGCTCTACTACCGGATGAAACGCATGAACGGGTACTCGGATGAAAAGATTATGCAGAAACGCAGGAGCCTTGAAAACGTATTATCCCCACTCAAAGCAGAGTGGAATGTGGATATGTTGCATGAGGCGGGGTTCTGTAAGGTGGATATGTTCTGGCGGTGCCTGAATTTCTGTGGGTGGGTTGCCATAAAATAGGCAGATCACCAGCGGAAAGGAGGTAGGCAGATATGTCAAAGGACAATGACAGAGAAGCATGGGAACGACAGCCCGGAGAGAGCGGCCCCGCCTTTGAAGCCTTTGCTGCCTACCGTGACATGGGGGAGAAGAGGACAATTTCAGCGGTTGCAAGACAGTTGAATAAAAGTGGTACTCTTTGCCACCGTTGGAAGTTGAAGTATGACTGGCGGGCCAGGGCGGACGCTTATGATGCCAGCATAGCGGAAGAGGCCAGAAAACAGGCGGTTTCCGAGCGGAAAAAGATGCAAGACCGCCACATCAAAATGTCGTTGCAATTACAGAGAAAAGCTATGGAGGCGCTGGAAAAGATTAAACCGGAGGAAATGACGCCAAAAGATGTGAAAGAATTTCTCCGGCTGGCAACGGAACTAGAGCGCATGAACCGGGAAGAGAGCATACAGCAGCAGACCTTACAGCTACGGCGTGAAGAGTTCGAGTACAAAAAGGAGCGTGATTCAGGAACCAACAAAGAGGTTGAGGATTTGGAGGAGGTAGAGGCTGATGTATACGGCGAAGAATAACCCGGACGGAAAGCCTCTCAGGAAGAGAAAGACAATCAATTTCCGGTTTGGGGATAAGCACAAAGAATATATCCGGGCCTGCCGGTATTGCACATTTAACATCCTGGAGGGGGCGGTTCGTTCCGGAAAGACGATTGATAATGTGTTTGCCTTTGCCCATGAGCTCATGACAACGCCCGATAAGTTCCACCTGGCAACGGGCTCTACCATAGCGAACGCAAAACTGAATATCGGCGACGCCAACGGTTTCGGCCTGGAATATATCTTCCGTGGCCAGTGCCGGTGGGGGAAGTATAAGGACAATGACTGTCTGCGGATAAGAGGCCCATACACGGGAGGCCGGGAGCGGATAGTCATTTTTGCTGGCGGCTCCAAAGCGGACAGTTTTAAGAAAATCCGTGGTAACTCTTACGGTATGTGGATAGCCACGGAGATAAACCTGCATCACGATAACACCATAAAGGAGGCTTTCAACCGTCAGCTTGCGGCAAAGCGCAGAAAGATATTCTGGGATTTGAACCCGTCACACCCAAAGGCTCCGATCTATACGGAGTATATCGACAAGTACGCAGAAAAAGCGGAAAAGGGGGAACTGAAAGGCGGATTCAACTACCAGGCTATGACAATCTTCGATAACATCACCATTACCGAGGAACGTCTGGAGGAAATCATAAGTCAGTACGATATGGCGAGTATCTGGTACCTGCGGGATATCCTGGGGAAAAGAAGTATTGCAGAGGGGCTTGTATATCCAAAGCTGGCGGCGTCAATCACCGCAAAAGACGGGAAATTCTTTATAAAGCGTGAGGACGTCCAGAAGATGAACAAGAGAGGCGAGCTTCTGGAAATCAATGTAGGCGTTGACTTTGGGGGTAATGGCTCCGGCCATGCCTTTGTTGCAACGGCTCCCACGCTGGGATATGAAAAACTGATTGCTCTTGCGTCTGAATGGCATGACGCCACGGACACGGACCCGGCAGACCTGGCAAGGATGTTTCTGGATTTTGTACGGATGATTCTAAGCCTGTATGGGTACATCACCAATATTTACTGCGATTCTGCAGAACAGGTTCTCATAAGGGGGCTTGAATCCGCACTCGTGGAGAATGAGCTGGGAAACTTGCGGCCCAGGGACGCATTAAAGAGACAGATCACAGACCGGATTTTTACCCTGACAACGCTCACGGCAAAAGACCGGTTTCTTTATACGGAGGATTGCGAGACGCTTACATCAGCTATCAGTATGGCGGTCTGGAATCCGAAGAATACAGAGCTGGAACGTCTGGACGATGGCACCAGTGACATAGATTCGCTTGACGCTTTTGAGTATTCGTATGAGCGAGACTATAAGAAATATATCAAGAAGAAAACGGACAGGAGGCGATAAGCACATGGTAATAGATTTTCTAAGGAGCGCATGGAATAAGCTGACGCCCAAAAACAATATCGAGAAACAACTGCACGTTTCTATCGCTACTTCCGTAGTCATGGAGCGTGCTATCGAACTTTGGAGCCAGATGTATTGCAACAATCCCCCATGGCGTGGGGGCAAAGCTGATGTGATTCCCTTGAATCTCCCCGCCGCCATAGCGGAGGAAATGGCAAGGCTCATTCTGACGGAGTTCAGTATTGAGGTATCAGGGAGCGCCAGGGGAGATTATATCAACCAGCAGATAAAGGACAATTTCACCAGTCTTTCAGATCACGTTGAGCTGTACTGCGCTAAAGGCGGTATATGCCTGAAACCATACGTTTCCGGACAGACTATCAACATAGACTTTACCCAGGCAGACAGGTTTTTCCCTACTGCCTACACCAGCAGCAAAGAAATCACAGGCGGGATATTCGTTGACACGAAACGCCAGGGCGATTATCTGTATACCAGGCTGGAATGTCATTCCCTGGTCGGAACGGACTACACGATAACAAACCATGCGTTCCGTTCCGAAAAGCTGAATTACCAGATATCGGATGATGATTACATCAGCGCACAACACCCGTTCATGACCGTGGTTCCTCTGTCGGAGGTAGAGGATTGGGCGGGTCTTTCAGAGGAGCCGGTTACGATTCAGAATGTGGATCACCCGCTCTTTGTGTATATAAAGGTTCCCAGGGCGAATAACATTGATACCTATTCCCCGTTGGGGGCCTCTGTTTTTTCCAGGGCAATAGAGGTAATCGAGCAGGCAGACCGGCAATTCTCCCGCATACTCTGGGAGTATTTTGCTACAGAGGCGGCAGTCCACGCATCCGAGGACATATTCGAGACTGACAAGAAAGGAAACGTCATTCTTCCGGAGGGGAAAGAGCGGCTGTACCGTACTTTTGATTTTGACATTAAGGAGGCGGGAACCGGCTCATACATGAAAGAGTATGCGCCAACAATCCGGGATAACAGTCTTTTCTCCGGCCTGAATAAGTATTTCCAGCGCATAGAGTTCCTTTGTGGCCTGTCTTACGGAACCATATCGGACCCGCAGCAGATCGAAAAGACGGCGGAGGAAATCCGCACATCTAAGCAGAGGTCATTCACGGTGGTTTCCCGGATGCAGAGCGCATGGGATTCCGGGTTTGACCGCCTCATATACGCTATGGACGTTCTCTGCACCCTGTACGGTCTGGCACCGGCTGGCAAATCTGAAAAGGCCGTGACCTGGGGTGACGGTGTTCTGGAGGATACCAATTTGGAGTATCAGCGCCGCTGGTCAATGGTCATGGCGGGAAAATACAAGATAGAAAAATTCTATGCCTGGTATTTTGGATGCACAGAGGATGAAGCGTTTGACCTGATTCCCGATAACGGCGAGTTGATACCGCCAAAGGGCGGGCCCGGTAATCGCGGCAACTATCCACCGGAAGAGTAGGGGGTGCCGATATGCTGACACCTGAATATCTGGAATCATGCGGTGAGAGTACCATTGTGGGAATATACGATATCCTGTCACGGTCAGTTGTGGAGTGCCTTGCCAAAAGGATAGCAAAGACCGGCAGGGTTACAGCCTCTTCCATGCACCAGATAACGCAGGTTCAGGAGGCCGGAAAACTCATGGACGAGATAACGGAAGAGGTTGCCCGGATCACTGGCTTTTCCAATGCCTACATCCGGGAGCTCTTCAATGAGGCCGGAGTCAAGTCAATCAATTACGAGAGCGACATATGCTCTATGGCTGGCCTGGCTCCTATCGAGCTGAAACAGTCACCGGCCATGATACAGACGCTTGCGGCGGCAGTCCAAAAGACGCAGGGGGATTTGAGCAATCTCACACTGACAACGGCGTCCACGGCGCAGAACCTATTCTATGAGGCCACGAACCTTGCGTATATGCAGGTGGCCACTGGTACATTTTCATACCAGGAGGCCATGAGGCAGGCAATCAGGACGGCGGCCATGGACGGCGGCACGGTTCTTTTCCGAAAAGGCCACTCTTCAAAACTGGATGTTGCGGTCCGGAGGGCTCTGCTGACAGGCGTAAACCAGACAGCAGGCACACTTACGGAAATGTATGCTGATGAAGTGGGGTGCGATTATTACGAGACAACGGCACATGCGGGTGCCAGGAATACCGGAATCGGATACAACAATCATGAGAGCTGGCAAGGCCAGGTCTTTTGCATATCCGGAAAGGATAAGCGCTACCGCCAGTTTGTTGACGCCACCGGGTACGGCCAGGGCGGGGGATTGTGCGGCTGGAATTGCAGGCACAGTTTCCACATGTTCTTTCCTGGACTGTCAAAACCTGCATACAGTCAAGCCGTCCTGGACGGGTACGCGAAGAGGTTACACACCTACAAGACGGCGGACGGAGAGGAAATCACCCTGACGGAGTATGAATGTACCCAGAAACAGAGGGAGTATGAGAGGAAAATCAGGGCGTCCAAAACCCTGTTAGCTGGATATGACGCTGCGGCAAAGGCGGCTCCAAATGCCACGCTTGAAAATGCCATGAAAGAGGATTTTTCCTCCGAGAGCGTCAATCTGAAACGCATAGAGGCAGAAATGAAAGACTTTTGCAGGCAGACCGGCCGGGCGGTCGATTCGGCCCGGACACAGGTATACGCCGTCAAAGACCAGGACGGCAAGATCATTAACTTTGGGAGGTCTACAAGCCAAAAGGCAGTATGGGCCAACCGGAAAGCGAGGTAATCACATGAACGGCGGATAGATAGGTGCTGAAACGCCCGTGTATAGAAAACAGAGCTTTATTTATTATTTTATCCTTGCAACCAGAAAAACCCCGTCACGGGGCTATAACGGAGCGCAGGGGGTACTTACAACTGAATATGTGAGAGTAAAGAGAGGGCGGCCCTTATTCCATGGGTGCGGCCTCTTTTTATTGCCCTGGAGGAATGGCATATAAACTACTCAATTTCCGTTTGTGGGCGGATATATCCCACGATAGCAGAGCCGGAGTGAACCGGAATCTAAACAAAATCAGCGAAGAAAGAGGAGGTACACCATGTACGAATTTTTGAAGAAACTTTTCAAGGAAGTAGACGGCCAGCCGGAGGCGATCACAGCGGAGGAGCTTATCAAGAGGATTCAGGCGGATAGCAAGCTGAAAATCGTAAACCTGGAGGACGGAGGCTATGTGGCGAAAGAGAAACTTGACGCCAAGATTACCGAGCTCTCCGGGGTGAAGAAACAGCTTGATGATGCCAACAAAGAAATCCAGTCCTACAAGGATATGGATATCGAGGGCGTCAAGAAGTCCGCAAAGGAATGGGAAGAGAAGTACAACACCGATACCCAGAACCTGAAAGACCAGCTCGCACAACAGGAGCGCTCCCACCAGACAGACCGGTATCTGGATACCGTAGGACTTCGGCCCGGTGCCATGTACCGTGAGTTTGTCAAGAAAGCCTTTGACGCCAAAGAGTTCAAGCTGGACGGAGAGAAGTTCCTGGGGGCGGATGATTTCATTGCCGAGTTGAAGAAAAACCCGGATTACAAAGATGCGTTCATTCAGGACAATCCGGACGGCGGAGCAGGGGATCAGCAGAACCAGGGAGGCTTACCGGCCGGAACGCCCGCAGGGGCTCCCGGAACCATACCGGCAACAACTCTTCCGGGGCAGGCAACTCCACAGAAACCGTTGCCGCAGTTTGCTACAGGCACAAGCGGCGCAGGATCGGCGGGAGCTCCTGGGGCGGGAGGCCAGAATCCGTTCATGAATTTCCATTTTACAGATGTGCGGCCCCGCGGCAATTCCGGAGGAACAAACCAGTAACAACAAAACAACATAAGGAGGATTTAACACTATGGCAGCTTTAAACTATGCAGTACACTATCAGCAGGCGTTGGAGCAGAATTTCCCGTATGTCCTGTACTTCGGTGCTCTGTACTCTACGCCCAACAACGGACGTTTCAAGTGGATCAACGCAAAGACCATTGAGATTCCGTCCATCACAACGACCGGCCGTGTGGATTCCGACAGGGATACCATTCAGACGGCCTCCCGTAACTATGACAACTCCTGGGAGCCGAAAACGCTGACTAATCAGCGTAAATGGTCTACCCTGGTACACCCTGCGGATGTTGACCAGACTAACCAGGTGGCGTCTATCCAGAATATCACCCGTGTCTACAATGACGAGCAGAAATTCCCTGAAATGGACTGCTACACCATTTCTAAGATTTTTGCAGACTGGAAAGAGGCGGGCGAGACGGAATCCACCACGGATTTGACGGAGACCAACATCCTGGAAGAGTTCGACAGCTTTATGCAGGTCATGGATGATGCCAGGGTACCGGCATCCGGGAGAATCCTGTATGTGACGCCTGCTATCAGCAAGGTTATCAAGAACGCAAAAGAGATCACCCGGACGCTGAACTTGCAGACCAACAACTCCACCCTGAAACGTCAGATTTCCCGTATTGACGAGGTTGAGATCGTATCCGTTCCGTCCGAGCTGATGAAAACGAAGTATGACTTCACCCAGGGCTGGAAAGCCACCGAGGATGCCCGTCAGATCAGAATGGCGCTCATTCACCCGCTGGCTATCATCACCCCGATTTCCTACCAGTTCTCCCAGCTTGACCCGCCGAGCGCAGGTTCCGAGGGTAAGTGGGTGTACTTCGAGGAATCCTACGAGGATGTATTCATTCTCAACAAGAAGAAAAAGGCCATTTGCTTTAATGTGCAGGCGGCGGCCTGATTCTTCCACACCTGTAAACCTGGGCTCCTACATGCAATATGCTGTGGGAGCCTAATCTGAAAAATGGAGGTAAAAGATATGTTACTCGCTGAAAAGGCAAACCGCAGAGTAAGGATCGCTGATGAAAAGAAAGATGAATATATCGGCATGGGCTACACCGTGAAGAACATGGACGGCTCTCTGGTGCAGGCTCCCCAGGACCACAAGAAGAGGGTACAGGAGCTTGAAGCGGAGCTGAAAAAGACCAGGGAGGACGCAGACCAGCACATTTCCTATCTGACCGGGGAACTGGAAAAGGCCAAAGGGGAGGCGGAGGCGGCGTCCGGCGCCAGAATGGATCTGGTGAATACCACCAGGGCGGAGAATGAATCTCTGAAAGCTGAAAACTCCGATCTGAAAGGCAAGCTGGCAGAGGCCAGCGCCTATGCAGAGAACGCAGATAAGAGGATCGCAGAGCTTGAAGCGGAGCTGAAAGCGGCCAAAGCCGCAGAAACGCCTAAGAAAGAGGCGAAAACGAAGCAGGCAGATAAATAAACAGGGAGGCGAATAGAAATGCTCCATGAGGCTGTAAAAAGTCCATATGTAGATTATGAGTATTACGCCAAAGCCTTTTTAGGCACCGCCATACCTGAACCGTCTTTTCCCGCATTGGAGAAAAAGGCAGAGGCATTTTTGCACCGGATAACCTTTGGCCGGGTTAAGAGGCTCCCGGAGATTCCCAACGAAGTAAAAGACGCCATTTGTGCAATGGCGGAGTACAACTTCCGTGAGGATAAAAAGACGCCAGGAGTCAGGTCGGAAAACATAGACGGCTACTCTGTATCTTACGGCGATTCCACCGAAACATCCAGGAGCGCCGAACTATACAGCGTGGCAAAGAATTACCTGTCAGATACCGGCCTGCTACACAGAGGGAGGTCACGGAAATATGACAACCAATGCTGACATTACCATTTTCAACAAGAGATATGTGCGGGAAGAACGGACGGAAAAGTTTGTGGCAACGCAGATACGGGGCGTCAGTTTCTATTCCAGGAAAGGCACATCATCCGGGAACCAGGACAGGAATGTTAAGGATACCTACACAATCCGGGTTCCTGATACTGCCGACACTTCCGGGAAAGCATACGCTGAACAAATGAAATATTCCGGCATGGATGATGAAACATTTCCCGGCTACTGGACTATACAGCGTGGAGATATCATCATCCGTGGCCTCTGCGATTGTGAGACGGCAACGGAGACGGAGCTGAAACAGAATTACCCGGATGTGATTACCGTGGATAATTTCTCGGACAATCGGAGCCGGTGTTCTGAATGTATGAGGCACTGGCGGATAGGTGGCGAATAATGGCTATACAGATCAAGACACCGAGAGGCCAGATTATCCAGACCACGACCAGAGGGGGAGAGGTAAGAGCGGAGCTGACCTGGAATCCAAACTTCGCTCCGGCCAGGACGAAGAGGTTTTCGAGGGCGCAGGTATTTGTCGATAGCGAAGTGCTGCGATATTGCAGCGCTCTTATCCCTTTCCAGACCGGTATGCTGGATAAATCCGGAAAGCTCGGTACAGTAATCGGTAGCGGCCTGGTGCAGTATATAGCCCCGTATGCTGCAGAACAGTATTACAACACGGCCACAAGCCGCTCCTATGATGCGAACAGGGGTTCAAAGTGGTTTGAACGCATGAAAGTATCATACAAACAGGATATTTTGGCGGGGGCTCAAAAATTGGTGTAGAAAGGAGTAAAAGTGGCAAATTCAATCATTAAGTCGCTGGAAGAATACTTCCTTAAATGCGACATGCTGAAAGACGGGTGCCTCCGGGTGGATTTCCTGGGGGAGAAACCGATTGAGTACGCAATAGAGGTATTGCCGTGCGACCCTATCATCAAGAAGTATACGAATGGTGACAGCGTCCGGCAGTACCTCTTCGCTTTTGGTTCTAAGGAGTTCTACAGCCAGGAACGCCAGCAGAACATTGAGAACAGTGCCTTTTATGAGAGGTTTTCGGAGTGGGTGGAAACACAGAACGAATCCGGCAATCTCCCGGAACTTCCGGAGGGCATGGAGGCGGAGGAATTGCAGGTCATTTCTTCCGGGTATCTGCATGGGGAATCAGGAAAACACGCAAGGTACCAGATACAATTAAGGCTGAAATATTTCAAAGAAAAAGTAAAGGAGGCATGAAATTATGTCAGCAGACAAGAAAGACAGGAGTAGAAACGTGACAAAGCGCCACGAGTTTGCGGACTATCTGAACATCCAGGATACGGAGAATCCGTCTTTCGTGCTCATGGGGACCGGCTTTACCACGCTGGATGAAAACCCTGGGGCGCAGACTTCCAAAAAGAAGTACGTCAATGAGGCGGCAAGTTCCTCTTCGATTACCAGCTACGAGACCGTATTCCCGTTTGAATCTGACCTTATCATCCAGCAAGAGGCGGTTCTGGCCCTCTACAATGTAGGCCGGAATCACTGTACCGGCTCTGACGCTGAATTTCAGTATGTGAGGGTGGAGCTGTGGGATAAGGTGCCTGATAAGCAGAATGAGTTTGCCGCAAGGCTTTTCACGGTATCTGCGGAGATCACGAGCATCAGCGGAGAAGATGAAATTGCCGTTGCCGGGAACCTGAACGCAGTCGGTGATCCTATCAACGGTACGTTCAACACGGAGACAAAGGTATTCACCCCGCTTGCGGGCAATACCGAGGCAACCACGCCGGGAGGCGGCGAGACAGTATAGGGGGAGTCGTAAAGGCTCCCTTTTCATGTAACCAGAGTTTAATCAACAGGAGGAATGATATATGAATATTTTTGGCGTAGAGCTTGAATACGATTTTTTTGACGCAGATCAGTTGGAAGTATACGAGCGGGAAAATGCGAAAGTGGCAGAGGATATCAAGGAGCCCACGCAGTACGAGGGCAAGAGCACCGCTGACGCTCTCCGGATTCAGTGCCAGATCGTGGATAATTTCTTTGATGCCGTGTTTGGCTCCGGCACTGCCCAGAAGATTTTCAAAGGAAAGGCGAATATCCGTGACCATATGGAGGCTTTCGGTATCGTGGCCCAGGGTGCCATGAGTGCCAGGGAAGAGCTTGATAAGATCGAGGATAAATACACCCCCAACCGGGCAGAGAGACGCCAGACGGAAAGAGATAACCGTCAGGCACAGAAACAGGGCTCCCGGAATTACCAGCATTACGCCGCAGGCAGTAAGAACGGAAAGAAACACAGACATTGAATATCCTGATTGACGATATTGATTACCCCGACCAGGCGGAAGTGAACGGGAAGAGGTACGAAATCCGGACAAATTTCCGAAACTCTATCCTCTTCGAGCTGATGATGCAGGATAACAGCCTAAGCTCCAAAGAAAAGGTGAGAAAAGGTCTGGCCCTGTATTATCCGGTGATTCCAGGTGATTTAAGTGCGGCCGTTGATACCGCTTTGTGGTTTTACCGGTGCGGCAAGGAAGAAACCACAATCCAAAAGCGCATGGCCGCCAGACGGGGGAAAAGCCCGGTGTACTCTTTTGAGCATGACGCCGGGCTTATATATGCGGCTTTTCTCCTGGCATACCAAATTGACCTCCAGGATACCCGGTACATGCACTGGTGGAGGTTCCGGTTCCTCTTCAATTCCTTGCCAAAGGATTGCGAGTTTGTCCGGGCTATGGAGTACCGCAGCATAGATATCAATGACAAGATGCCAAAAGAGCAGAAAGACTTCTACAAGAAGATGAAGCGCCTGTATGCGCTGCCCTTGTCAAAAACGGAGGACGATAGGCAGACCGCCATACAGAACGCACTCTTGAACGGCGGAAATGTGGAAGGGATATTGTAGGGGGTGACTGGATATTGAAAAGATGAAAAACACCGTCCGGGTGGAGTGCCCGGAGTGCGGGTATATAATGCCGTTCTGGTATACAGACCAGGCGGAGTGCAAAGGCGTGATGTTACGGTGTAAGGGCCGGAACTGTCACGCTGTTTTTGAACTGAAAATAGAAAAAGGAAAGCAGATCAAGTAAATCTGGTAGTGCCATTACGAGCCGAGGATTTCTGACCATGAAAGAGAGGTGAGAACATTGGCTAGTGATGGCACTCTTAAATTTGATACCCTGATAGATTCAAGCGGGTTCCAAAAAGGGATAAGTTCTATCGGGGAAATCGCACAAAAGGGCCTGAAAGCAACCAGTGACATCCTCAAAGGGAGTATGACCGCAATCGCAGGCTTAGGAGGAGCCGCTATCAAAATCGGTTCCGACTTCGAGAGCGGAATGTCGAAAGTGGCAGCTATCTCTGGTGCCTCCGGTCAGGAGCTGGAAAAACTGACCGAAAAGGCAAAGGAAATGGGCTCCACCACAAAATTCTCCGCAACGGAATCCGCCGCCGCATTTGAGTATATGGCTATGGCGGGGTGGAAAACGGAGGATATGCTGAACGGTATCGAGGGTATCATGAGCCTTGCGGCCGCATCCGGAGAGGATTTGGCCACCACTTCCGATATCGTGACTGACGCCCTCACCGCATTTGGCATGAAAGCCAGTGACGCAGGGCATTTCTCGGACGTTCTGGCACAGGCATCTTCAAACGCAAATACGAACGTTGGCATGATGGGAGAGACGTTTAAATATGTGGCTCCCGTTGCCGGCGCTTTAGGATATACAGCCGAAGATACGGCACTGGCAATCGGCCTCATGGCCAATGCCGGAATAAAGGGTTCAAGTGCTGGTACCGCCCTCCGCTCCATGATGAGCAGGCTCACGAAGCCTACAAAGGAAGTCCAGAGCGCTATGAACAGGCTGGGAATTTCCCTCACTGACGATAACGGGAAAATGAAAAGCCTGAATGAAGTCATGACAGACCTGCGGAACGGATTCAACGGTCTTTCGGAGGCAGAGGCGGCAGAGCTGGCGTCCTCCCTGGCAGGCCAGGAGGCAATGTCCGGACTGCTGGCCATTGTAAATGCCTCTGATGATGATTTCAAAAAATTAGAGAGGTCTATCTATAATTGTGACGGTGCGGCCGCAAGAATGGCCGAGACCATGAGCGATAATTTACAGGGGCAGATCACAATCCTTAAATCCGGGGTTGAGGGCCTGGCTATTTCTCTTTATGAGAATATGCAAGCCCCTTGTATGGAAATTGTAAAAACCGCACAGGAAATGATACAGGAGCTCCAGGAGTCTTTCAATGACGGAGGACTTGACAGCCTGGTAACTACTTTCGGCAGCATACTCTCCCGGATCGTGGAGAGCGTTGCAAATGCGGCTCCTGATTTGATAAATGCGGCAACGAGCCTTGTAAGTTCGTTCTGCGATTCGCTGAAAAGCAGCCCGTCAATCGGTGATGCGGCGTCAAGCCTGATTACCGCACTGGTGACAGGCTTTTTCTCATGTGCGGATGATATCTGGACTACGGCTATTGTCCTGGCCGGTAAAATGGCTGACGGACTGGCAGAGGGAGCCCCGCAAATTGCACAGGCAGCCGCCCAGTGTGCGGGGGATATCGTAGAGTGCATAATCGACTGGGCGCCGGATTTCATAGACGCCGGTAAACGCATTATAGAGGGCATTATTCAGGGGATCAGCGAAGAGTTCCCGTCTCTGGGCGCATTTTTGAGTGGATTGTTCGAGGGATTCACTTCTACCCTGGAGCCGATTTTATCCGGGGTTGTCAGCATAGCAGAGGGCATATTCGGCGCTTTGAGCGAGGCCGACCCTGCGACTTTAGAGGCCCTGGGAAAAGCGATAGGAACCATAGCGGCGGCCATGGTCACAATGCACACGGCAAAGGCGGCGGCAGCCAATATCAAAGGCGTTGTTACCGCAATAAATTCCCTGTCTGGCGGTATAAAGGCAGCAATCGGAGTTGTGCCTAAGCTGGTAGAGGGATTCCAGCTCCTGTCCGGGGGCGCAGGGACGTTTTCGGAAGTCCTTGCGCTGGAATTTCCAAAGCTGGCCGGAATCATATCTAAGATAGGTTCCGTATTCTCCACCGTGAAATCCGTGATAGCCAGCATAGGCTCCACGGTCGGCGGTGTGGCCGCAGTAATCGGCGGCGCAATCATGGCCATAACGAATTTCTTCGACATGCTGAAAAACGGCTTTAGCTGGCTGAAAGAAATTTTAATGGTGATAGGCATTGCCATAGCCGCAGTAGGAGCTGTCATACTCGGAGCGCCAGCGTTGGTTGCGGCCGTGGTAGCCGGAATCGTTGCGGCGGTTGCCTCCCTGGTGGTGGTGATAAAGGATCACTGGACGCAGATAGTTGATTTCTTCAAAAATCTGGGCTCTGCAATAGCCGATTTCTTCAAGTCCATTCCCGGCACTGTGAAAAATCTGGTAGACCAGGTTGTAACATTCTTCTCCGAATTGCCGGGGCGAATCAGCACATGGCTGACTGACACGATTTCAAAGGTCAAAGCCTGGGGAGCTGAAATGCTGGCGTCTGCAATCGAGACGGCTAGCAATTTTATAAACAATATCATCACATTTATTTGTGAATTGCCGAACAAAATAGCCCACTGGCTGGGCTATGCGATAGGTACGGTGATTAAGTGGGGAATCGACCTCTATAATTGGGTGACAACCGAAGTTCCCCGCATCATAGACGAAATTGTAACATTCTTCTCCGAATTGCCCGGAAAAATCTGGACGTGGCTGGTCGATACGGTGAACAAAGTCATACAGTGGGGAATCAACCTGTATAACACAGCCTCTACATGGGTGACAAATACGATCAATGCCGTGGTTCAGTTTTTCTCTGAATTGCCGGGGAAAGTCTGGAACTGGCTTGTAAGCACTGTCAATAAGGTCATACAGTGGGGTACAAATCTGCTGGCGGCCGCCAGTTCCGCAGCACAGAACGCCATTAACAAAGTAGTCGAGTGGTTCCAACAGTTGCCCGGAAAAATCTGGACGTGGCTGACCAACACGATTACAAAAGTGATTCAGTTCGGCGCCGATCTGAAAGCAAAGGCAACCGCAGCGGCGCAGGGGTTTGTAACGAACCTGGTAGACGGGGTGAAGAGCCTCCCCGACAAATTTAAGGAAATCGGCTCCAATATCGTAACCGGAATCTGGAACGGCATTTCTTCCGGCTGGAACTGGCTTGTAGACAAGGTGAAGAGCCTGGCAGACAGCTTATTCCAGGGCGCGAAAGATGCGCTGGGAATCGAATCACCGTCAAAGGTATTCGCCCAGGAAGTAGGCCGGTGGATTCCTCCCGGAATCGGGGTAGGCATGGAAAAGGCCATGCCGGACCTGCAGAACCAGGTAGATTCAGAAATGGAAGAGCTGGCAAGCCGGATGCAGACGGCGGTTGCCATTGAAACCGGAGGCATCACGGTACGGACCAGAGCCAAAGCAGAGCATGACGCCGACACGGACTATCCAAAGGGCGGCGGAGATACCTATATCGACCAGCACATAGAACAGGAAAACAACTATCATGTACCGGTTGTGTCTCCTGCGGAGGCAAGCAAGGCACAAAGAGAGGCCGCCAGGAAATTGTTAGGAGGTGTGAAGTAGTGAATTTTATTGATTTTACTCTGGAATGTAACGGCCGGACGCTCACGTTTGGCATGTCACCGAACAGAGAAAAGCGTGAGTTCGGAATCACGAAGATAACAGGTCTTGAATCTTCTGACCTGGAATTAAACCTCACCGACAATGCCCTGGTGGACGGTTCTACTATGGATGGGAAACGGATTAAAAGCCGCCCCATCCATATTGAGGCAGAATTAAGAGACGACAGAAACAATGAGGTAAACCGGCAGAGGATCATAAAATTTTTCAATCCGAAGTATGCCGGGAAAATGACCATAAACCACAGCGGCACAAGGCGGAATATCGAATATGAGTTAGAGGGCTGGAATTTTGTAGCCACAAACAACGTTCATAACCACCTTGCCATTGTCGTTGATCTGAAATGCGCTGACCCTTTTTGGAAAAATATAGACAACTTCGGACAGAACATGGCAGACATAAGTAAGCACATTGCTTTTCCGTGGAGGGTGGTAAAAAAGAAAGTATCTGTACCGGAACCATACAAGGGGCTTACTCTTCCAGGCCAGATCACCGGATACCGGACGCTCACGAAAGAGGTATTGCTGCCGAATGACGGTGATGTGCCTACAGGAGTGCAGATTCAGTTCATAGCCGAGAGAGGTCCCTGCACGAATCCTAAGATAACGCATGTAGGCAGCGGCCTTTTTGTCCGGGTGAAAGTGGCCATGGAACAAGGGGACGTTCTCCTGGTGGATACCAATATCCGCCACCAGGTAATAGAACTGAACGGAGTCAATATCTATCAGAAAATCGACAGGCTATCGGAACCGTTCGAGCTTGCGGTCGGCAATAACTATCTGGAATATGATGCGGATACCAACTATACAAATCTGGATGTGCGGCTGTTTTATACACCGCTGTATTTGGGGGTGTAGGTATGAAGCTGATAGTATTAGACAAAGATTTTCAGACCATGGGGAGCGTTCCCCTCTTCCGTACCCTGATTTGGGCCCGGAGATATGAAAAGCTGGGGTGTTTCGAGCTATACACTTCTAAGGATTATTTTCATCTGCTGAACACAGGCCGCTACCTGTACCGGAGTGATGCGGATGAATTGGGCGTTATTGATGAAGTTAATTACTCCCAGGACGAGAACGGAGCCAGGGAATCCTATGCGAAAGGGAATTTTGCCGAAAAGCTCCTGGCAGATAGGGTGATTGAAACCACGGTGCGGCTTGCGGGAAATGTGGAGGTTGCGCTGCGGAGCCTGGTGCAAAGGACGGCGATAGAACCGGCAGAGAGCGACCGGAAAATAAAGCACCTGCGGCTGGGGGATGTGAGCGGCATACAAAGCACCATAGAGATTCAGGCCACCGGCGATAATTTGAGCGATAAGCTATACGAGGTCGGAAACACGCTGGAAATCAGCCACCGGGTACGGTATGACTACCTGACGGATGATTTAGCCTTTGAAGTATGGCAGGGCAAGGACCGGAGAGATACCCAGGAGGAAAACTCCTGGGCGATTTTTTCCAATTCTTTCTACAATATCCGGAACGTTATCTATAACCGGAATGAGAGCTCATATAAGAACTTCGCTTATGTGGCCGGTGCCGGTGAGGGCGCAAACCGGAAAATCGTTGTCGTGGATCTGCGACAGCCTGGGGAGGAAAGAAAGGAAATATGGGTGGACGCCAGGGATTTACAGGAAGAGGACAACAACGGGAATAAGATTCCTGACGCCACATACCGGGCGCAGCTTGCACAGAGGGGCAGGGAAAAGCTGGCAGAGTACCGGAAAGTCGAGACGATAAACAGCGGCGTTGACCCCAACGCAAACCTTGTCTACAAAAAGGACTTCGACCTGGGCGATTACTGCACCTACATCAATACGGAGATACACATATCCACTGACAAGCGGATAACAGAGGCAATGGAAACTTACGAGGGCGGAGCTATGGAGCTTGAAATCACTTTCGGAACTGATGAAATAAGCACCGTCCGGCAGCTTATAAAAAGGGAGGCGTGAACGTGTTAAGATATGGTTTTTTCGACAGTGAAATTGTTGGCTATGACGAAGAGGGGATGCCGAAATTTGACCGGGCGGAATCCTCTGACTTTTTGGCCATGTTCATTTCACAGATCATCAGTGACGGGGTACTGGCCGCTCCGGGAGACTGTTTTCAGGTTGTGGCCAGCGAGGGGATGATGCTCAAAGTCAGGCCCGGATTTGGCATTGTACGGGGCAGATTTGCGGCAGACACAAAAGAGGCCGAGATTGAGATTCCAAAGGCTCCCACGGCCTATAAGCGAATCGACAGGGTGGTCTTGCGTGTCAATTATCTGCAAAGGCTCTGTGAAATTGTAGTGAAAACGGGTACTCCTGACGCAACTCCGGTTCCTCCAGAACTTTTGCAACCGGCATCAGGAGACTTTTACGAGCTGTGCCTGGCAACCGTATCCGTCAATTCCAATCAGACGGTTATCGCCCAGGCCCATATCACGGATACCAGGTATGACAGTTCTGTATGCGGCGTGGTGACACAGCTTATAGATCATCTGGATACATCCGTTTTCTTCGCACAGCTCAATTCATTTTACGAAGAATACGTTGCCAGGTTTGACGGAGACTATGCGGATTTCATCCTGAAAATGGATAGCGCATACCAGAAGTTCTATACCAGCCTGAATGACCTGTTTACAGGGTACGTTGACAAATACAACACCGACTATGCGGATTTTACAGATAAGATGCTGACCGCATACAGCCAGTACATGCAGGATTTGAACGCATATTTCACCAGCCTGCAGAACAAAGGATACAGCGACATGGCGGATATCATACAGCGTATGTCGCAGTTTGAGACAGACAGCGAGGCGGCCTTTGATGCCTGGTTTGAATCCGTCAAAGGGAAAATGGACGGAGACATAGGCACAAAGGCTATTCTTATGCTGAACGAACAGGCAAACAAGCTGAATGAGCTTGAAGAAATGCTTGTGAGCGGAGAGATTCACGCACCACTCGCCACCGAGGACGGAGATATCCTCCTGACGGAGAGTGATGATGTGATAGAGGCTTTTTGGTATTATGCCACAAAATAAAGGAGGATAAGAAAAAATGGCAAACAAACGAATCAGTACGCTGCCGAATACCGACAGCATCCCGGACGGTTCCGTTTTCCCCGTGGTGATGGGAGACGGCACCGGCACAAAGCAGGTATCAAAGGAAACCATGAAGAAAGAGATCGGCGGCTCCGCTCCGGAGGATATGCTGGCCACCACAGAAAAGCCCGGAACGGTAAAGCCTGACGGCGTGACGGTCGAGGTTGACGAGGACGGCACAATCCGGGTTCCCGGTGCGGCATCCGGAAATTCCGGTATCAAGCTGGCGAATCCGTCAAACGTGACTATCAGTAATTTTGACCAGTCCGCACGGATCACATGGACTGACCCTGAAAACGTTGTTTACGAGGGCGCAAGACTGGCAACCTGGCAGGGCACGGTCGTTGTCCGGAAAGAGGGCGGCACTCCGCAAAACTGGATGGACGGGGAGCTTGTGGCGAGAGTGACCGAAAAGAACAGGTACCAGACGGAGGCGCTGCTGGATGAAAACCTGGAAAACGGAAAGGAATACTGTTACGGTATCTTCCCTTATTCCGATCAGTTGGTCTATAACTATGACTTTACACAGTCTTTCGTTCCCGAAGAGATAACCCTGTCCGCCCCTGGAATCACCAGTGCCAGCGGAAAAGACGGGCGGGTGATTCTGGATATCGTGAACAATACCGAAGATGCGCTTGTGAAGATAGTGTATAAGGCAGGTTCCGCACCTACCAGCGGCACGGACGGAATGATTGTGGAGGGCCTGACCAGCGGAAAGGTTGAGATAACCGGCCTCACCAATAAGACGGAGTATTTCTTTGTTGCGTATGCTTACAGCAATATGAAAACCTCTTCCGCCTCGGCTCCTGTAGCCGCCACTCCCAGGCAGTATACGCTCCTGGGATTCCGGATGAAGAAAGCAGAAAGTGATCCCGCAACAAAGATTGAGTACACAGAAGAGGCGGTGGGGCTCACACCGGCAAAGGTAAATCTTTCCACCGGCGAATTTGATTACGGCTCATTCAAAAATTTCTGGTTCGTCCGGGATAACGTGCCTGTCATGCTCAACAATGACGGAACGGAGGCATACGAGCTCAACCCCAACGATTACACAAAGAAAGCTGACGGATCGCCGTCTGATGTGGCGAACAGTTCCTTTGCCGGAAACGCCATGAGCCGCATCCCCAAAGTGTATATGAAGATGTGGGAGGCGAACGGTTACGAATACTGCAATATCTGTGATATTAAGCTGGACGATTCCTACCACGCATACGCACATACCAGGGCGGACGGCTCCGAAATGGACTATCTGTATCTGTCTATGTTCGAGGGCTCCCTGGTAAGTAATAAGGTGCGCTCCATTAAGGGGCTGAATCCCATGGTAAGCAAGACGGGAACCGAAGAGCTGACTGCGGCAAAGGCGAACGGTTCCCGTTGGAGTACCCGGTCATGGTCACAGCGTAACCTTATCAACATGCTTTTGATCCTCATGGGAAAGACCACCGACACGCAAAAGGCTTTCGGATATGGATATCATACTGGCGGTTCCTCTTCCGCTCCGAATTATCTTACCTCCGGCGGCGCATCCAACAAAGGCCAGTTCTACGGCACCAACAAGACCAGGGATTACGTCAAAGTATTCCATATCGAAAACTGGTGGGGGAATGTCTGGGAGCGTATCGAGGGTTGCGTGACGAATGGCAGCACCCGTATCCTGGTAAAATCGGTGCCCCCGTACAATACGGCCGGAACCGGCTATGTGGATACAGGAGTCACGCCCGGAGGAACCTCTGGCGGATATATCAGCGCCTGCAAGATGATAGAACACGGGCTTATCCCCATGACCGCATCCGGGAGCGAGACAACACAGTACCCGGACGGCCTGTGGTTTGCGGCGAACTGTTATGCGCTGGTCGGCGGCTCCTGCGTCAATGGTCTGCTTGTCGGTGCGCTCGCCTTGGCTGTGCACTATGCGCTGTCGGCTGCGACCTGGCACATCGGCTCGGCCCTTTCTTGCGAACAGCCTTTAGCGGCGTAGCCGCATAGGGGGACCGGGGGATACTCCCCCGGAGAGCTTTCAAAATGAGAATATGTAAATTTTTATCAGGAATCGTGAACGGCGGTTCCTGAATTTTTATAGGGGAAATGGTGTACGCCCTGGGCCTGTTCCGTGCGCTGGTCGGCGGCAACTGCAACAATGGTCTGCATGTCGGTGCGCTCGCCTTGAATGTGAACAATGCGCTGTCTAATGCGAACTGGAACATCGGCTCGGCCTAATTCTTATTGAAATGGAGTATCAACTAAGGACACCATTTTCCTACACCGCAGGCGGTTGAAATACCGCTAACCAGTGGAAATTACGCCGATAAAAGGCATGGTCTAGTAAGCGCACGCCCACCGACCATGAGGCAATAAGAAAGAAGAGGGAATATGAAGAGTTTCCGAATCAACCAGAATGAAATGCTGTCACATGACAGCATAGAGAAATCGTTCCTGGTACCCTCCCGTGGAAAAAGAAGCAGGCCGGACGTGAAAGAGACGCTGGATAATCTGGAAAATGAAATACAGTACGTCTTTGAAATGCTCATGAACGGTCAATTTGAGCCTACCGACCATAAGGCGGTAAAAATCAATGAAAGGAATTATCAGAAAGTCCGTACAATCGTAAAGCCTGATTATAAGTATGAGCAGGTGGTTCATCATGTGGTAGTACAGGCAATCCGTCCTGGGATTGAAAGCGGGATGTATGAATACGTCCTCGGCTCCATTCCGGGAAGAGGCCAGCACATGGGAGCTAAGATAATTTCAAAATGGATTCAGGAGGACCCGGAGAATACGAAGTACGTCCTGAAAATGGATATACGTCATTTCTTCGAGAGCGTGGATCATGAAATCCTGAAAGCCTGGATAACCAAAAAATTCCGGGATGAATTTGTCCGGGAATTGCTTTTCCTGATAATAGACGCCATTGAAACGGGATTGCCGCTGGGCTTTTATACCAGCCAGTGGTTCGCTAATTTTCTTTTACAGCCTTTAGACCATTACATCAAAGAAACGCTCCATGTCAAATATGGCACACGGTACATGGACGATATTGTATGTTTCGGCCGAAACAAGAAAGAACTTCACAAAGTCCAGATAGCGATCAATGAGTATCTGAACAGGGAGCTCAATCTAACCATGAAAGATAATTGGCAGGTATTCCGGTTTGAGTACGAAGTGGAAGAATACGCCATAGAGTGCCAGACCATGAGGGAGCTTGAAGCTCTGGGGAACGAGCTGGAGAAAATAAGAATTAGGCACAAGCTGAAAACTCACAAGAAGCGCCGGAAGATTTTCATTAAGGTGGCGAGCGTGAGGAATAAGCAAGATAAATTGGAGCGCCTGCTGGTGATGTACCATGGCCATAGCGAAAAAGTGACCATGACATACGGCAGGCCGCTTGACTATATGGGTTTTGAATTTCACAGAAACCGCACAATCATACGGAAAGGCATCATGATACGCCTAACCAGAAAAGCGGGGCAGGTATCCAGACAGGAGAAAATCAATCCGAAGGACGCCGCCTCGCTCTTATCTTCTATGGGTTGGGTGAAGCATACCGACACCTACGGGATGTATGAGGAACGGATCAAGCCGATTGTCAGCATTAAAAAGCTGAAAAAGGTTGTCAGCAAAAACCAGAAGCGGATAAACCAGAAAGAAAAGGAGGCCAGAAAGAAAAATGAAAATCGTATGGGAAACAGTGACGGGCTCACAGGAGAACCGCCCGGAGGTCATAGACAAGACTTCCAGCGGGAAGTATGTGTACCTGCGCCGGAACTTCCAGCGGATAACCAGGACGAATGAAAATTCCGGAGCGGTTGTCCTCTGGCAGTATGAAGAGGCAAAGGTCACACAGGAGGAATATGCACAGTATGACACGGTTGTCATGGAGATTGTGCAGGCGGAGCTTGACAGCATGGCGTCAGAACAGGCAGAGCACAACGCCGCCATGCTTGCCAACATTGAGTATATCGCTATGATGGCGGACATTGATTTGGAGGGATAACCTATGGAACACAGCAAGAATTTTGAAAAGGTAAAGAAGTTTTTCGATAAGGGCCTTTGGAGTAAGCAGCGGGTGTATAACGCTGTCAGCAATCCTACATCCGGCCCCTGGATCACCGAGGCGGAGTACCAGGAAATCACGGGTGAAGCCTATGAGTAAAAGCGGTTATGACTGCGGCTCCACGTTGGAGCTCCAGAATAACATCATAGAGGGCCAGCGGCACATCATAGGCGAGCTGGTGAAGCTCTACTGCACGGAGCCGGTGTTCGATCTGCCGGAGGAACTGCAGAAGAACATCAGGGAGACAAACGAGATGTACCGTGAGCTGACCACACCATGAGGAAAGGGGGTGAAGAGATTGGATATCACGGCTCTTGTAGTGGCAATGAGTATCCCGTCCGCAATTACCGGATTCTGTTTCTGGCTTTTAGAACGGAAAATGGAAAAGCGGGAGAAGAAACGGGAGAAGAAAGAAGCTGTCCGGGAGAAACAGGAATTTCTCATGGTTAAGAGTATCGGAGCGGCCCTCTCTCTGGGGGAGGCCACCGCCGAGGCAGTAGCCAGAATCCCGGACGCTCATTGTAACGGCGACATGCACGCCGCCCTGGAATATGCCAGGCAGATAAAGCATGAGCAGAAAGATTTTCTGACGCAACAGGGAATCGAGGCGATATTCTGAAACGTTCAGATTTTGGCCTGAAAAGGGGTACAGCCCTTTGTGTGGATATTTCTATATCTAAGCACATAAAAACGCTCCATGAGCCCATAACGGCTTTAGAGGCATATCACAAAAAGGACAGGAGGACAAGAAAGATGATGAAAGAAATCAACTGGAAAAGGAAACTGACAAGCAGAAAGTTATGGACGGCCGTAGCCTCTTTTGCATCCATGATGATCGTGGCAACGGGCGGCGCAGAGAACACGGCTACCCAGGTGACGGCGCTTATCATGGCCGGTGCGTCCGTGGTGGCGTACATTATCGGCGAGGGCCTGACGGATTCGGCCAATGTCGAGACTTCCGTGGAAACCTCTGTAGAGGTCGAGGATGAACAGTAATAACAGATCAGATCGTGAGAGAAGAGCCCAGGGGTAACAGCCTGGGCCTTTTCTTTTTCCAGAAAGGAGCAGGAAATGAACGAACAGAGAATATTTGACTTTTTCGCCGGTAAAGGTTTTACCGCTGCGGGCATTTTCGGTATGCTGGGAAACATCAGGGATGAAAGCGGCGGCAATCCCCGGAACCTCCAGAACAGCTACGAGAAAAAGCTGGGGTACACAGATGATTCCTACACGGAGGCCGTTGACGCTGGCACCTATAAAAATTTCGTCCATGATGCCGCAGGTTACGGCCTGGCACAGTGGACGTACTCCACCAGGAAAGAAAATCTCCTGAAATTCGCAAGGAACCAGGGGGATTCAATCGGTGACTTCGATATGCAGCTTGCTTTCATGTATCAGGAATTGCGGGGATATAAAACCCTGTTTGCAATCCTGACCACAACCGATTCTATCCGGGAGGCGTCAGACGCCTTTATGACGCAGTACGAGAGACCGGCAGACCAGAGCGAAAAGGCGAAGAGGCGGCGGGCGTCATACGGTGAAGAGATATGCGCCATGCTGACCGGAGTGGAGAATCCCGATTCCATGGTACAGATCACCGAGGCGGAGGCAAGGCAGAGGGTGATATCTATTGCCGTGTCCTGGTATGGCAAAAAAGAGGCAGACGGTTCCCACCGGTCGATCATTGACCTTTACAATGGCCACACCCCGCTTGCCAGGGGATACAAGGTCAGGTATACGGATGCCTGGTGTGCTACCTATGGTTCGGCGGTGGCGATAGCGGCAGGGTATACAGATATTATCCCTACAGAGTGCGGATGCGGGCAGATGATAGCCGCTTTCCAGGCCATGGACCGGTGGGTGGAGAATGACGCCTACATCCCGTCTCCTGGAGACTACATCTTCTACGATTGGGATGATACCGGAGCCGGTGACTGCACAGGCTGGCCGGAGCATGTCGGAATCGTCATTTCTGTTTCCGGTGATGTGATAAAGGTTATCGAGGGCAACAAGGATGATGCGGTCGGATACCGTGAGATCAAAGTGAATGGCCGGTATATCCGTGGGTATGGAGTTCCGGACTACGGGGCAAAAACCGTTATCAAAAAGCCGGAAAGCGTTACCGGAAAGCCGGAAAACGTTACCGACAGCACCGGAAACGGCTCTCTTTGCATGACGCCTAAGTGGGTGGGCGTTGTCACCGGCGATATACTGAACGTCCGGGCGTGGGCCGGTGAAGAATATCCCAATATCAAGAGCTGGCCCAAACTGGCAGAGGGAAACATGGTGGAAGTCTGCGACAGTATCAAGGCGGCGGACGGCTCCACCTGGTATTACATCCGGATAGACGGCAGAATTTACGGCTTTTCCCATTCCGATTACATCCGGGAGGCGTCCGGATCGGCGGCACCTGCAGAAGTCAGAAAAGGGGATGTGGTACAGTTCACGGGCAGTAAGCATTACACAAGCTCCTATGCAAAGGCCACCGGGAAAGCCTGCAAGCCTGGCAGGGCAAAGGTCACGGCGGTCAATCCTGGGAGCGCACATCCGTATCATCTGGCGGCAGTCTCCGGCGGTGGCTCTACGGTCTACGGCTGGACGGATGCGGGGGATGTGAAAATCTGACGCCAGAAAGGAGGGAAAGGTTTATGGTTTTCCTCAAAATATGTTCGGTCGTTGCGGCAGTTGGCGGTTTCCTTATCCTGGTATCTATGGCGGGAGCCGTCCTCATAGCAGCGGCCATTAACTCTGCGCTGGATTGAGTGCGGAGGCCGGACGGGTGCTATAGCATTTGTTATGACATTTGCTATAGCATTTTGGCTGGCGAGTGGTAATGACATATATTGTGAGCGTCACTGTATATGTCACATGTTACATTACACTTTCTTTTTCATCCTCATTTCAAAATCGGAATTGCTCCGAACGCATATTCGGTCAAAAAAATCCCTACCTATTATAATATAGAACAGGAAAACATATACAGTGACGTATACGGTATATGTCACCGTGACTGTATAAAACAAAACAAAATAGTATCTATATAAATATATACTCTGGTTCTTGTGGTGACGTATACAGAGACGTCACTATATTTTTTCTTAAAAATGCAAATATAATACTTGCAATACTCATATAAATGAGTTATAATTAAGATAA
>BLLU01000281.1 GCA_011959105.1 Lachnospiraceae bacterium
TGCGGGAGTGTGGATTGAAATCTCTAACCTTTTTTGACGATATGATTTTACCACGGGTCACTCCCCGTGCGGGAGTGTGGATTGAAATACGCCTGCTGCCATCAGCATACTGTTAAGCTGGGGTCACTCCCCGTGCGGGAGTGTGGATTGAAATCGGTTGCATTTGATACGGTGCCGGCGGTCTTTGTGTCACTCCCCGTGCGGGAGTGTGGATTGAAATCAGAAATAAAAACCGGTAGCAGCGGAAAGCTCAGGTCACTCCCCGTGCGGGAGTGTGGATTGAAATGGCTTACCTCGTGGATCCACACCGGCACGAAGTCGTCACTCCCCGTGCGGGAGTGTGGATTGAAATTTTTTATCCTCTGCCATGTTTCCTCCTCACCACGCGTCACTCCCCGTGCGGGAGTGTGGATTGAAATTTTTGCCATGCGCCCAGCGTGGCGATCGGTAGCGTCACTCCCCGTGCGGGAGTGTGGATTGAAATGCATTAAAAACCAGCAAAACTTGTCAGCTATCACTGTCACTCCCCGTGCGGGAGTGTGGATTGAAATGATGTTTCGCCGGCCCTCGTCCTGATAGTCCCGGTCACTCCCCGTGCGGGAGTGTGGATTGAAATTGATATGCTAGGCGACGACCTCGGCAGCGTGATCGTCACTCCCCGTGCGGGAGTGTGGATTGAAATTGCCTCAGTGATTGCGGAGTTTTCGAGGAAGGAGTCACTCCCCGTGCGGGAGTGTGGATTGAAATGACCTTCTGGCACTCGATATGTATAACGACGAGCGTGTCACTCCCCGTGCGGGAGTGTGGATTGAAATAAAAATTTGTACCGGTAATTTTACAGACGGCTCAGGGTCACTCCCCGTGCGGGAGTGTGGATTGAAATTCGGCCGTCTCCTTTGCCCGGGCCGTCTGGCTGTCGTCACTCCCCGTGCGGGAGTGTGGATTGAAATTGGCTCGTATTTTGATAATTGACAGAGCGCGATCGGTCACTCCCCGTGCGGGAGTGTGGATTGAAATCCGAGTACCCGCCGTCGAAAAATCGGCCATTATAGTCACTCCCCGTGCGGGAGTGTGGATTGAAATCTCGTTCATTCCGGGAGCCTCCTATTTCTGATCGTCACTCCCCGTGCGGGAGTGTGGATTGAAATTGCCATGTACCACCAGTGCCGGTTATCACACCAGAGGTCACTCCCCGTGCGGGAGTGTGGATTGAAATGGGTCCGTCGTCATGGGGTAGGCTGCGCTATTATGTCACTCCCCGTGCGGGAGTGTGGATTGAAATCGTTGGTTTCAAGCTCTCAATACCGAAGCCCTGGGTCACTCCCCGTGCGGGAGTGTGGATTGAAATTTGTTGTCGTGTCCTAAAACAATATCATCCAGTCACTCCCCGTGCGGGAGTGTGGATTGAAATATCGGGAACCGGAACAAATAGAGCGCCGGCGCCAGGTCACTCCCCGTGCGGGAGTGTGGATTGAAATATTTTAGAATACACCTTCTTTCAGGGCGAACAAGTCACTCCCCGTGCGGGAGTGTGGATTGAAATCGTCAATCAAGCCTTTAATAATCTGGATCCCTACGGTCACTCCCCGTGCGGGAGTGTGGATTGAAATACCCAATACTCGTAAGCGTCGTCCGGGCCGGCTGGTCACTCCCCGTGCGGGAGTGTGGATTGAAATTCAATCGAAGCGGACAGCTCGTCGAAACGGTCCGGTCACTCCCCGTGCGGGAGTGTGGATTGAAATTTGATCTTAAGTGCCTCCTTCGGCGGAAGCGCCTTAGTCACTCCCCGTGCGGGAGTGTGGATTGAAATGCCTGCTCCTGGTCTATTACGATCTCGCTGTCCTCGTCACTCCCCGTGCGGGAGTGTGGATTGAAATTTACTGCTGCAATCTCAAAAGCCAGGTTTACGCCCGTCACTCCCCGTGCGGGAGTGTGGATTGAAATTCCACCTGCGCCCCTCCTTTCCCTGTCCGCCTTGTCACTCCCCGTGCGGGAGTGTGGATTGAAATTGCGCCGTCATCAATAGCCCTCCAAAATCTGCACCGTCACTCCCCGTGCGGGAGTGTGGATTGAAATGCTCCTGCGGCGCAAGCCACGGGAAGCGTCACCCGTCACTCCCCGTGCGGGAGTGTGGATTGAAATCCCGTCATTCCTCGCATAGAAACGATCTCCGCCGTCACTCCCCGTGCGGGAGTGTGGATTGAAATGTTTACGCTGTCAATCCATGCGAAAAAGCGCTTGTCACTCCCCGTGCGGGAGTGTGGATTGAAATACGGCTTCTGGCCGCAATAATGGCGGCGGCCTCCCGCGTCACTCCCCGTGCGGGAGTGTGGATTGAAATGGTGCTACATATCGGAGGCACAGCCCCAGAGTGTCGTCACTCCCCGTGCGGGAGTGTGGATTGAAATACAAAAAAATGGGCACAAAATACGCTATGGAAACGTCACTCCCCGTGCGGGAGTGTGGATTGAAATGTCTTGTTTTCCACCTTTACGCTGTCCGCAATCACTGTCACTCCCCGTGCGGGAGTGTGGATTGAAATCCCATCTCATTCAGCATAGAGTTTGCATAGGTGGGTCACTCCCCGTGCGGGAGTGTGGATTGAAATCCTATGCTGCCCAGCGGGCTTTTGGCGATCACCGAGTCACTCCCCGTGCGGGAGTGTGGATTGAAATACCGTGCGGGTGTTCCAGTTTGCCGCCGTGGTGTCACTCCCCGTGCGGGAGTGTGGATTGAAATCCTCTATAGTCCAGCCCGGCACGGCTGGCAAGTAGTCACTCCCCGTGCGGGAGTGTGGATTGAAATTTTCCGGGATAAATCCTAAATCCTTATGCGCCAGTCACTCCCCGTGCGGGAGTGTGGATTGAAATCTCTAACCTTTTTTGACGATATGATTTTACCACG
>BLLU01000282.1 GCA_011959105.1 Lachnospiraceae bacterium
ATTGGAACGAAAAAAGGGGTTGGATATTATTTGGAGGGGGAAGGAATGGAGGAAAAAATAAGGCGAGATGAGTAAGAGACAGGAAACAATGATGGAAACGCCCATAGAGCTTGGCGGGGACTATGGGAAGAAAATCTGCATATGGAGAAATTACTTAAAAGACCGGTATCCGCTGTTGCTGGGCTTTGTTTTTTTGTCCTTTATTTTCTTTGCGGTGACGGGATTGTATGGATATGACGATAGTGTCGCTAAACTGTTCTATGCGGTAATTTTATCGCTTTTTGCCGGCTGCCTTATTGCCTTCTTTGACTATCTTAAATATCGGGGGAAATGCTTGAAATTGCAGGAGGCGCTGATGCGAGGCGAGGAGAGCGACTATTATTTGCCCAGCCCCAAGGGGCTGATAGAAGGGCTTTATTATGATATCGTGTGCCAGATGGGTAAGGAGAAGCGGGAGCTGGTGACTGAACTGGATGAAAAAAGGGCGGATATGATGGACTACTATACCATGTGGATTCACCAAATTAAAATACCTATAGCGGCCTTAAAGCTGCTTCAGTAGCGGATGGAAGAAGAGGAGGGGGCAGGAATTCGGGAAAAGGAAGCTGGCTTGGAAATAGAAACGCGGGAAAGTGCCAGAAATAGAAATGCCAGGCAGTCGCAGGAAGAGCTGTTTAAAATAGAGCAATATGCGGAGATGGCGCTGCATTATGCCAGACTGGATAGCATGTCATCGGATATGCTGTTTAAAAAATATGACATTAGTGCCGTTATTAAGCGGGCGTTAAAAAAATACGCAGTCCTTTTTATTGGCAGCGGGCTCTCTTTTTCTATAGAGGAATTTTCCTGTAATGCGGTGACGGATGAAAAATGGCTGGGGTTTGTGGTGGAGCAGATATTGGCGAACGCGTTAAAATACACCAATGAGGGGGGAATCCGCATTTATGGCGGCGATAAAAATGGCCAATTATGCACAGGGGAAGTGTGCTATGTGGTAATTGCAGACACCGGAATCGGCATTCGGGAAAGCGATTTGCCGCGTATTTTCGAACGGGGATTCACCGGATACAATGGCAGGATGGAGAAGAAATCTACAGGAATCGGCCTTTATCTCTGCCGTCAGATTATGGATAAACTTTCCCATAGCATACGGGTGGAATCGGCGGAAGGGGAAGGAACAAAAGTGGTTCTGGGGTTTGAGGAAAAGAGGGCGTTATTATGGTAAAAGATTTACAAGTTGAACACCCATTAAGAGAAAATATAAGAGTATATAATTCCGGTGCCAAACCACAGCGCACCGGAATATAAATTTCCTCATCCCCCCACCCCATCACTTTCTGCTCACAATCCCGTAATATGTCCTGGCCGTTGCTACATAACTTGCCCCATAAAATCCGGCAAATACGAGTATTACCCCCGCCGCACACATTTTCAGAAGCACCATATCGAAGAACCCCAGCACCTCAAACAATTTCCCTACCATCACAAGCCCGGCGCAGGTATGCAGCACAGC
>BLLU01000283.1 GCA_011959105.1 Lachnospiraceae bacterium
TGAGTAATACCAACCAGGAACTTTTGGATATTGGAAAACAGATTGCAGATAATGAAGTCAAGATGGAGTCAATGGAAGCCGATATTGCGATCCAGACCGGCATTTGCTATCTCTTCACGGTATATCGCATCTGCGTCCTGCACAATCCTCACTTTATCTGCCGTAACCTCTCCTACAATACGAACCCCGAGGCCAGGCCCCGGAAATGGCTGACGGAACACCAGATACTCCGGGATCCCAAGCTCTAATCCCACCTTGCGGACCTCATCCTTAAAAAGATTCCTGAGAGGCTCAATAATCTCCTTAAAATCCACATAATCAGGCAGGCCCCCTACATTATGGTGAGACTTGATAACTGCCGATTCCCCGCCAAGCCCGCTTTCAACCACATCCGGATAAATAGTACCCTGGACAAGAAAATCCACTGCACCGATCTTTTTCGCCTCTTCCTCAAAAACATGAATAAATTCTTCACCAATGATCTTCCGCTTTTCCTCCGGCTCTGTAATCCCTGACAATCTGTGGTAAAATCTCTGCTGTGCATTCACGCGGATAAAGTTCAGGTCATATGCACCTTCCGGGCCAAATACCGACTCCACCTCATCTCCCTCGTCTTTACGGAGAAGCCCGTGGTCCACGAATACACACGTAAGCTGCGAACCTATGGCCTTTGACAGCATAACTGCCGCCACAGAAGAATCCACGCCACCGGACAGAGCACAGAGTACCCTGCCGCTGCCTACCTTTTCACGAATCTGCTTTACAGATTCCTCCACAAAAAATTCCATTCTCCAGTCTCCGCAGCAGCCACATACCCCCAGTACAAAGTTCGAGAGCATTTTCATCCCCTCGGCAGTGTGCATAACCTCCGGATGATACTGAATAGCATATAATCCTGCATCTATATTCTCCGCAGCAGCCACCGGACAGTCCGCCGTATGCGCTGTAACCTCGAAGCCCGGTGCAACCTCAAAAATCGTATCAAAATGACTCATCCAGCACATTGTCTCTTCTGAGACATCCTTGAAGATCCGGGAAGATCTTTTATCCACTAATACCTTCGTTTTCCCGTATTCTCTTACATCGGCCCGGGCCACTCTGCCGCCAAGCACATGCTGCATAAGTTGCGCGCCATAGCAAAGTCCCAGTACCGGAATGCCAAGTTCAAACAGTTCTCTGGAACACGTCGGTGACTTCTCTTCATAACAACTGTTAGGGCCGCCGGTCAGGATAATCCCCTTTGGCTTCATAGCTTTGATCTTTTCAAGATCTGTCCTGTAAGAATAGATCTCACAGTACACATTGCATTCCCTGACACGTCTTGCCACCAGCTGATTATACTGGCCTCCAAAATCAATCACAATTACCAACTCACTCTTCACAGAACTCCTCCTACTATAACAATGGTTAAACAAAATCTATGAGCCCTGAAACATAACCCCTCATTCAGGCCCCACGAATATAGATTCCAAAAACAAAATTATTATACAATACCGCCTATACCTTTACAAGGGATATCTTCATAACAAAATGCCGCCAGCCATCAGACAGCAAAACTCCCCGGCGTTATGATACACCGGGAAGTTTTTTGTAAACCTGTAATTATTCTGTTTTCCGGTATTATCTACCGGCAAAATGCACCGACTACTATCAACCTGACATCAATAATTTATAATCTCTGCAACATTAGCCACCAGCTTATCCGCAGATGCCGCAGAAATATTATTCAGAAAAAGTACATCCTGAATCTCTTTTTCAGTGATCAAAGCCGTCAGGCCGGATGGATAATAACGGTAATCCACAACATATACGTACTCATAATGATCCACCAAAAACGGTACAAATGCATTGCCGAAAGATTCCTTTACTACCAGACAGGAACTGCCGTCACTTTTCTCTGGATTATGAATCTCACTAATAGGCTGGTCTCCTCCGATAAAACAATTATATTTTGACGCCGCATTCCATTCAGACACATCTGATATAATCTCATAATCCACCGTGTTTCCTTTCCGGTCCGTATAAGTCATATCATTCGTGGCAAGAGGAATATAAGCCGTCACCGTATCCGGCGTTTCTCCCAATGCGGCCGACTGATTACAGTAGGAATACATCGTCCCCAGGAAATTGTCAAAAGTTTTCGTCTCATAACT
>BLLU01000284.1 GCA_011959105.1 Lachnospiraceae bacterium
CGTCCGGGAATCAGCCGACGAGAAGTTCCGCAGATTCCCTACCGGCACTCAAGGCCGGTGCTCCACATGCGTCCGCTTTCGCGCCCGATGTGGAGCAGAGTACCGTCCGGGAGTCTGTTGCTTTAACCCAGTATATAATCTGCCGGTAAAGATAAAGGGTAGGGAAACCGTAAAGATTTTGTCAAGATTGCCCGGGGAGCGCCAGCCGGAAGCCGATTCCCCAGACGGCCTGAATGTAGTCCCAGCCGTCCGCCGCCCGCAGTTTGCCGCGTAGATTGCTGATGTGCTGCTTCAGAGAACCCTCGGAGCAGTCGGGGGTGTCCTGGCTGATGTGCTCCAGCAGCAGAGAGCGGGTGATAACCTGGCCGGGCCTTTGAAGCAGAAGTTTTAAAATCGCGTATTCCGTGGGAGTCAGCCGCACGGGAATCCCTCCAAGGGTCAAGGTGTGGGAGTGGGTATCCAGCCGCAGGGAACCGGCTTCCAACACGGAGTTCGGGAGTGGATTTTCTACCCGGCGCAGTTGTACCGTAATCCGCGCCAGCAGCTCCGGAAGCTGGAAAGGTTTGGTGATATAATCCGCCGCGCCACCCAATAATAAATTCACTTTATCCTCCGTGGCCGCCCTGGCGCTGACCACGATTACGGGTATCCCCGCCAGGTGGGGAAGCAGTTCTTCCCCCGGCAGTCCCGGCAGCATCAGGTCCAGCAGGATTAAGTCAGGCCGTTCTTTTTCCAGAAGAAACAGCGCCTCCGTACCTGAATAGGCCCTCAATACCCCATAGCCCTCCCGGGACAGGCTTTCGTATAGAAGGTTGCTGATAGATTGATCGTCTTCTATGACCGCAATGGTTTTTGCCGACATATATACCTCTTTTCCCATGGTTACAGGTTTTCCTATAATGTATCATTTATAATATATCATTGAGGTGGTAAAACTGCAAGAGTTGTATATTGCCGGTCGCTAATTTGAGGCAGGAAAGGAATCAAGAAAGGCATTACAACAACAAAGATCAATAAAATTGATTAAATTCACGCCTTGCTTCCGGTGCTGCTTTGTGCTAAGATATCTTCAATTAAATAACGGAAATGCAATGACAAGGAGTAGTAGCTGTATGTGGGACAACAGAGAACTGCCGGGGGGTGCAAGGCAGTCAGAAGCATTCGGTGAACTGGCCTTTGAGCAGCCGACCGAAAGCGGATGTGGACGGAATCTCTGTTGACACCGGGAAGTAGGCTCGGACGGATCGCCCGCCGTACAAAGGGGCCGGGCATGTATGTGCCGGTGAGCGCATGGCGAAAGCCGTGAAGTAGAGTGGTACCGCGTTTGAAAGAGCGTCTCTATGAAATATCCGGGTGGATATTTTGTAGGGATTTTTTGTGATTACCCGGGTATGTGGAACCTGGAAACAGCATATGCCCCAGGGATATGCGAAACTCTTGTGAAAGGCGAGGAAAAATGACATGAATGTAGCGGAAAAATACGGCAGATCTTATTTTATGCCCCCGGAAGTCACCTACGACTGGGTGCGCAGGGACATTATAGAGAAGCCTCCTGTGTGGTGCAGCGTGGATCTGCGGGACGGCAACCAGGCCCTGATCGAGCCCATGAGCCTGGAACAGAAGCTGGAATTTTTTCAGATGCTGGTGGATATCGGGTTTAAGGAGATCGAGGTGGGTTTCCCGGCGGCTTCCGACACGGAGTATCAGTTCCTGCGGACGCTGATCGAGCGGCACATGATTCCGGATGACGTGACCGTTCAGGTGCTGACCCAGGCCCGGGAGCATATCATCCGCAAGACCTTTGATGCGTTGGAGGGGGTGCCCCACGCCATTGTCCATCTGTACAATTCCACCTCCGTGGCCCAGCGGGAGCAGGTTTTTGGCAAGAGCCGGGAGGAAGTAAAGCAGCTGGCCGTGGACGGCGCCAGGCTGCTGCTTGAGATCGCGGGCGAGATGGAGGGGGATTTCCGCTTTGAGTACAGTCCGGAGAGTTTTCCGGGCACGGAAGTGGACTATGCGGTGGAAGTGTGCAATGCCGTGCTGGACGTGTGGCAGCCCGTCCCTTCCCACAAGGCCATCATCAATATCCCCACCACCGTGCAGATAGCCATGCCTCATGTATTCGCCTGCCAGATTGAGTACATCCACAAACATCTGAAATACCGGGATGCGGTGGTGCTCAGCGTGCATCCCCACAATGACAGGGGATGCGGCATCAGTGACGCGGAGTTTGGCGTGCTGGCCGGGGCGGACCGGGTGGAAGGAACCCTCTTTGGCAACGGCGAGCGCACCGGCAATGTGGACCTGGTGACTCTGGCCATGAATATGATGTGCCACGGCGTGGCCTCCGGGCTGGATTTTTCCCAGATCGGTTCCGTCAGGGGAAAATATGAACTGCTCACGGGTATGCATGTGTATGAGCGTTCTCCCTATGCGGGAGATCTGGTGTTTACCGCTTTTTCCGGCTCTCATCAGGACGCTATCTCCAAGGGTATGACCTGGAGGAAGGAGGGCAAAAGCGGGGAGCGCTGGAATGTGCCCTATCTGCCCATTGACCCCCAGGATCTGGGCCGGGAGTACGAATCCGATGTGATCCGCATCAACAGCCAGTCCGGTAAGGGCGGCATTGCCTTTATTCTGAAGCAGAATTTCGGCATGGCCCTGCCCGTCCAGATGAGGGAGGAAGTGGGTTATCTGATGAAGGGCGTTTCCGACCAGCGCCACAAAGAACTGGCCCCCGGGGATGTATATCGGATTTTTGAGGACGCTTATATCAAGCCGAGAGAGGTTTTTGACGTTACGGATTGTCATTTCAAACAGGTGCCGGAGGGGATTATCGCCAGCGTGACCATCCAGCAGGGCAAGGAAAAGAGGGTGATCGAGGCCGACGGCAACGGTCGTCTGGACGCCGTCAGCAATGCGCTGAAGCTGTATTTTGGTATTTCCTATGAACTTTCCGTATACGAGGAACATGCTGTGTCCAGAGGTTCCTCCTCCAAGGCAGCCTCCTATGTGGGCGTACTGCAAAACGGCAGCTTTCAGTGGGGCGTGGGCATGGACGGAGACATCATCAAGAGTTCCATTGCAGCCCTGGTGGTGGCGGTAAACAAGCTGGCAAAGGCTGTAAACATGACCCAGGGCCGCCAGGAGCGGATCATGGACATGATAAAGTATATCCAGGACCACAGCCAGGACGTGACGTTGGAGGAGATGTCCCAGGTATTCCATCTGTCAAAGCCCTATGTGTCCAAATACATCCGGGAGAACACGGGAACCACTTTTCAGGAGGCAGTGAAAGCGGCCCGGATGAAGCGGGCCCGCACCCTGTTGAAAGAGACCAACCGCACCGTGGAATCCATTGCGGCAGAGGTGGGTTATGAGACGGTGGAACATTTTAACCGTCTGTTTAAGAAAGCCTACGGTATGACCCCGGTGCAGTTTCGTAGAAACAAATGATATAAAGCATGAAAAGTTTTATGAAAGGGTGAGAAGTCATGAGCGATGTTTTTGACAGAAGAGTGGAATATGCCATTCAGAATATCTGGGTAAATCCCAGATCCGGCAACGGCCAGCAGGCCCTGAAGGGGCTTCAGGAGGCGGCCGGGGAAGGCGACGGAGATGCTTGCTACTTTCTGGCCAGATGCTATAGCGGTCCCTGCTATGTGGACCCGGGATTCGGGTTTGAGAGCGATGATGCCAAATGCGAAGAGTGGTACAACAAATCCATCGAACTGGGCAGTGCGGTGGGCATGATGGGAGCCATGAGGGTGGGCGGCTTTAAACCCCGGTGCGGTTCCTTCGTACATGCGCCCTATACCACCAAGAGAGAGATCTGGGATAAGGTGGTGGAGATGGCCAGGGACGGCCAGATCTTCTGCAAATATATGGTGGCCAACGCTTATTATTACGGAGATGTGATAGAACTGGCGGGGCTTACCATCAATGGTGCGCCGGACATCTGCTCCCTTCAGCGCAAGGCCATCCAGATCTATGAGGAAATCCTGGCTTCCGGCATGGCCATGGGCCTGGGCAATCTGATTGACATTCTCACCTCCGGGGATTATGGTATGCCGGTGGATAAGGAGCGGGCGCAGCGCCTGGAAGAACGGGGCGCGGAACTGGGCATCGGCATTTATGAGGTTCGGGTGGGACGGCGCTATGCGGACACAGAGCCCACCAAAGCCATGGAATTGTTCAAGAGCGCCGCGGAACATGGGGATGCGGACGGGTATTTTGAGATGGGTAAATTGTATACCTATTGCAGCAAGACCCTGCGGAACCTGTCTGTGGCCAAAGATTATTTTCAGAAGGCCCTTGAGATGGACCCGGAGTCCGTGGGCGCGTGCAACCGCCTGGGGGAGATTTATTTCAAGGGAGGGGACGGCCTGGAGGTCAATTATGCGGAGGCGGCCAAATGCTTTTTAAAGGTCATCGACACCAACGCATGGTGCAGCGATATGCTGGGCACCTGCTATCTCCATGGTCTGGGTGTGCCCCAGGATTATGCCAGGGCCAGGGAACTGCTGGAGAAATATCCCGGGGAACGCCTGTCCTGTATCGGTTTGGGAGAGATCTATGCCTACGGCCTGGGGGTGCCGGAGGATATCGGAAAGGCTATGGGATACTGGAACAAATTTGCCCAGGATCCGGCGGTGGAGGAGCACAAAAAACATTTTAAAAAGACGCTTTTCGGCTGGAAGAAGAGATAGCCGGGAAAACCTGCAAACCCTATAAATCAAGGATTTTTGTCCTCTAAATGCGAACATACCATACTAAATAGAGAGCGCAAGCGGTCTATCCGGTTGCGCTCTCTTATTTGCCCAATAGTAAATGCGAAAAAAGTTATGGGCATAGAAATGCTCGTGCTTGCCAAGCAGAAACTTCACAACGAATAGTATGCCAAGATTAAAATATGGCGTTCAGCGTGGAGAATGAAGTCATAGATATGATTGCAAAAGTGAGGGATTGGCTTTGCATTCAGCAGAGAGTGGAAGAAATTTAATGTGAATTTTATTGTAAACACAACCCCTTTTCTGTATAATTAAAGTGCAATGGAAGTAATCTATATTATCTTCCGCCATAGATTTTAAGAAACCGAGGTGATATGGTGCAGGACGATACAAAGCAGATACAGGAAGTCAAAGCAAAGCGTACCGCAAAAAACAGTGTGTTTTTAGACCTTTTTCAAGATAAGAAGAATTTGCTGAAACTATATCAAACATTGCACCCAGAAGATACAGATGCAACAGAAGATACATTGGATATTGTTACAATAGATAATGTTTTGACAGATAATCTGTATAATGATTTGGGCATTATGGTAAGCAATAACAAATTGTTACTTCTTTTGGAAGCCCAATCCTCATGGACGGTAAATATTTTAATAAGAATACTATTATATTTGGCACAAAGTTACCATGAATATTTTGAGAGAACCAGTCAGAGCCTATATAAAAGTAAGAAAGTAAAAATGCCGAAGCCCGAGTTGTATGTGATATTCACAGGTAATAAGGGCAGAAAACCCGATACAATATCTTTATCACAAGAATTTTTTGATGGTGCGGATATTGACATCGAAATAAAAGCCAAAGTAATCTATGAGAGCGACAAGGATAACATCATCAATGAGTACATTGTTTTTTGCAAAGTTTTTAATGAACAGATAAAAGAACATGGAATGACAAAACGGGCAGTTACAGAAACAATCCGTATTTGCAAAGACTTGAATGTCTTAAAACAGTATTTAAGCAGCAAGGAAGTGGAGGTAGTAACGATTATGATGAGTTTATTTGATGACGAGCAGATTATGAGGACTTATGCAAGAGATATGGCAAAGGAAACGACAAAAAGAAATGCGATAACAATGTTAAAAAAGGGGCGAATTTTAGTAGAAGAAGTATCCGATTTTTTCCCCGAATTGACATCAGATGACGTAGAAGAAATCGAAAAAGAAGTTATGCATTCAGTATAAGAGAAGAAGCGATTAAATATTATGACAACGGTGCAAAGGCGTATGGACCAGCAATGGTAAACCATGCGTCTTTTTTGAATTCATTTTGCAAAATACCTATTGACATTTATTTAACCCGGTAGTATTATCCTGTTGAATAGTTTGAGGGTCAAAATATTTGATACTCAAACAAATAGAGAGACAGACTATTTTATGTAGTTTGGAAAACCATGAAAAGAGGAAAAGGAGAAGAGAGTATGTTTGAGAAAGTAAAAGAGATCATCGAGGAAAAGCTGAACGCGGACGGCATGGACATCACGGAGGGCACCAGCTTTAAGGAGGACCTGAATGCGGACTCCCTGGACCTGTTTGAGATGGTGATGGCCCTGGAAGACGAGTTTGACATCGAGATTCCTTCCGAGGATCTGGAGAAAATGTCCACAGTAGGGGATGTGATGGAGTACCTGAAGGACAAGGGCGTGGAGTAAGCCGCTTAAAGCGCACAAAGGGTATAAGTTTGAAAGTAAACTTTCAAATATTGATTGGAGTGTGCGCTGAAGCGCACATG
>BLLU01000285.1 GCA_011959105.1 Lachnospiraceae bacterium
GGAGGGATGCGGAACAGGACCGTCTGATCGCGGAACAGGCAGCGAAGGACGCGGAGCACGACCGTCTGTTGGCGGAGAACGCTGAAAGGGATGCGGAACAGGATCGTATGATCTCGGAACAAGCGGCGAAGGACCGGGAACATGATCGTCTGATCGCGGAGAATGCCGCAGAAATTGCAGAGATCAGGAAAGCCCTTGAAGAGCTTCAGACGGAAAAAGAGAAACTGGAAAGGCAGTTACAGGCGAAAACAGACAAGTCTGCAACGGTTATATCTTTTATTCTGGCAGCTGCCGGCATACTGGCGGCATGCATCCAATTTTTTCTCTGACTTTTTTACTTTACAGAGTTAAATGATTGAAGTATAATAGAGATGTTACGATTCACAGCGTATCCGGGGTCCTGCGTAAGCCAGGCCCCGGATATGCGGAAAAGAGGAAAGCATGAAACAGTTAATGTTAGGAAACAAGGCGTTGGCCCGGGGCCTCTATGAGGCGGGCTGCAGCGTGGTATCCAGTTATCCCGGTACGCCCAGCACGGAAGTGACCGAGGAAGCCGCCAAATATGAAGAGATTTATTGCGAATGGGCCCCCAACGAAAAAGTGGCCATGGAAGTGGCTTTCGGAGCCTGTCTGGCGGGCAGGAGAGCGTTCTGCGGCATGAAGCATGTGGGATTGAATGTGGCGGCGGATCCCCTTTTCACCTGCTCTTATACCGGCGTGAACGCGGGACTGGTAATCTGCGTGGCGGATGACGCGGGTATGCACTCTTCTCAAAACGAGCAGGACAGCCGGCATCATGCCATCGCTTCCAAGATTCCCATGCTGGAGCCCGCGGATTCCGATGAGGCGTACCGCTTTGCCAAGCTGGCTTTTGCCATCAGCGAAGAGTTCGACACACCGGTTATTATCAAGATGTGTACCAGAGTGGCCCACTCCCAGAGCATAGTGGACACTGGGGAGCGGGTGGTGCCGGAGATAAAAACTTATGAGAAAAATATAGCCAAATATGTGATGATGCCCGGCAATGCCATCAAACGTCATCCCTTTGTGGAGGAGCGGACCCGCAGGCTTGCGGCCTACGGGGAGACGGCGGAGGTCAATCGGGTAGAGATGGGGGATACCAGTCTTGGAATCATCACTTCCTCCACCAGTTATCAGTATGTCAAGGAGGTATTTGGAGACAAAGCCTCCATCCTGAAAATCGGCCTGGTGAATCCTCTGCCCAGGCAGTTGTTTTTGGACTTTGCCGCCCGGGTGGATAAGCTGGCCATCGTGGAGGAACTGGATCCCATAATAGAGAACCATTGCAGGCAGTTAGGACTGGAAGTAACCGGTAAAGATCTGTTCCCCATGGAGGGCGAATATTCTCAGAATCTGGTGGCGGAGAAACTGGGTGTATCCCTGTCCCCGGTAAAAAGCCTGGAAGAGGCTCTGCCCGGCAGACCGCCGGTCATGTGTTCCGGCTGTCCTCACAGGGGGCTGTTTTATACTTTGAAGCAGAATAAATGTACGGTGCTGGGGGATATCGGCTGTTATACCCTGGGGGCAGTGGCTCCCTTGAGCGCCATGGATGTGACCCTGTGCATGGGTGCCTCTATCAGTTCCGTCCACGGCTTTAACAAGGCGCTGGGACAGGAGAGTGAAGGAAAAACCGTGGCGGTTATCGGCGATTCCACCTTTATGCATTCCGGCATGACCGGTCTGGCCAATATCGCCTATAATCAGAGCAACTCCACAGTGATTATTCTGGACAATTCCATCACGGGTATGACGGGACATCAGCAGAATCCTACCACCGGATACAACATCAAGGGAGATCCCGCAGGAAAGATCAATCTGGAGGAATTGTGCCATGCGTTGGGATTTTCCCGGGTAACCGTGGTGGATCCTTACGATCTGGCGGAATGTGACCGGGTGCTCAAACAGGAACTGGCGGCAGAAGAGCCCTCTGTGATCATCAGCCGCAGGCCCTGCGTGCTGCTGAAGTATGTAAAACATGAGAAGCCCCTGAAAGTGGACTGTGATAAATGTGTGGGCTGCAAGTCCTGTATGAGGCTGGGCTGTCCGTCCATCAGCATCAGGGAGGGCAAGGCAGTGATTGACACCACTCTGTGTGTGGGCTGCGGTGTGTGCAAACAACTTTGTAAGTTCGGGGCGCTCAGGTCTCAGGAACAGGAATAACGGATTAAGGCGATAACACAGGCATGGCCGGAGCCGGATCAGGCGGAACTCCGGTTATGCGGGAAAGAGGAAGCTATGACGAAGAATATTATGATTGTGGGAGTGGGGGGCCAGGGCTCCCTGTTGGCCAGCAAACTGCTGGGCCATCTGCTTCTGACGGAAGGCTTGGATGTTAAGGTGTCCGAAGTACATGGCATGAGCCAGCGGGGCGGAAGCGTGGTTACATATGTGCGTTTTGGGGAGAAAGTGTATTCTCCCGTTATTGACAAGGGACAGGCGGATTTCATCGTATCTTTTGAGAAGCTGGAGGCAGCCCGCTATGTGGAGTATTTAAAGCCGGACGGGAGAATCGTGGTAAACACGCAGGAGATTGACCCCATGCCGGTGATTACAGGTGCTGCGGCATACCCGGAGGATCTGGTGGCCAAGATGGAGGCACTGGGCATCGCGGTGGACGCCATGGACTGCCTGGCGCTGGCGGAACAGGCGGGCTCCTCAAAAGCGGTGAACATCGTGCTTATGGGCAGATTGTCCAAATATTTTGATATCCCGGTGGATAAATGGGAAAAAGCCATAGAGGACTGTGTTCCAGCCAAATTCCTGGAACTGAACAAGAAGGCATTCGCTCTGGGAAGAGAATTTGCGGCATAAAGCCTTTGTCAGAAATAGAGCTGCCTGGGGCGGGAAGATATTTTCAATAGGAGAAAATAAAGACAGGAGAAGAGGGAAGATGGGAAATTATTACCAGCCGGAGATTGAGACCATGCCGCTTCCTCAGCTGCAGGCTCTGCAGAGCGAGAGGCTAGTGGCGCAGGTGAAGCATGTATATGAGAATGTGGCGTTTTACCGGGACAGAATGGACCAGGCGGGGGTAAAGCCCCAGGATATCCATGGCATAGAGGATCTGCACAGACTGCCCTTTATCAACAAGGATGATCTGCGGGATCAGTATCCTTATGGATTGCTGGGCGTACCTCTGTCCGAATGTGTCCGCATTCACTCCACCAGCGGTACCACAGGGCGAAGAGTGGTGTCTTTCTATACGCAGGAGGATGTGGATCTATGGGATGAGTGCTGTGCCCGGGCCATTGTGGCGGCGGGCGGGACCAAAGAGGATGTGTGCCATGTCTGCTATGGCTATGGCCTGTTTACCGGCGGCCCCGGTTTAAACGGCGGTTCCCATAAAGTGGGATGTCTGACACTGCCCATGTCCTCCGGCAACACGGAGCGCCAGCTGCAATTCATGATGGACCTGGGATCCACTATTATTTGCTGTACGCCTTCCTACGCGGCCAACCTGGGGGAGGCTATTAACGAGAGGGGACTGCGGGACAAGATCAAGCTGAAAGCGGGCATTTTCGGTGCGGAGCCCTGGACGGAAGAGATGCGCCGCAGCATTGAGGAATCCCTGGGCATCAAAGCCTATGACATTTATGGCCTGACGGAGATATCCGGCCCCGGCGTATCCTTTGAGTGTGAGGAGCAGGCGGGTATGCATGTGCAGGAGGATCATTTCATCCCGGAGATCATTGATCCTGAGACCGGCCGGGTGCTGCCGGAGGGAGAGGTGGGAGAACTGGTATTTACCTGCATTACCAAGAAGGCATTCCCTCTGCTGCGCTACCGCACCAGAGATCTGTGCTACCTGACCAGGAAGAAATGTTCCTGCGGCCGCACCCATATCCGCATGCACAAGCCCATGGGAAGAAGCGATGATATGATGGTGGTCAAGGGCATCAATGTATGGCCCTCTCAGATCGAGGCCGTGCTGCTGAACCAGGGCTACCAGGCCAATTATCAGATCCTGGTGGACCGCATCGGCAACAATGATACCATTGAGGTGCAGGTAGAACTGACCCCGGAGATGGTGGAAAATCCCACCATGACCACGGCCCAGAGGGAGAAGAAGATCGTATCCGGCCTTAAATCCATGCTGGGTATCCTGGTGGACGTAAAAGTGGTGGAGCCCAAGACCATTACACGCAGTGAGGGCAAGGCCGTGCGCGTGATTGATAAGAGGAATCTGTATCGGTAGAAGCCTTTAAAACTGAATAGGGGAAGATAGTAGACGTAAGTCTGATCCACGCTTGTCAGGGAAAATTTTCCGGCAGGCGTGTTTTTTATTATCTTACTGTGAAACAAAACCTTCAGGGTAGCTAAAAAAGCGCAGACTGCCCCTATCA
>BLLU01000286.1 GCA_011959105.1 Lachnospiraceae bacterium
CCTGACTTGATATCATATTTCACTCCATTTCTGCACAGCTTTTTGTGCATGGTAGAATTTGTTAATGCATACGTGTTCCCCTACTCGCTGCGCCCCATGCACCGCATAGCAGCTTGTTTCCTCTGCACAGGGCTGCCGCATAAATCGAGTAAGGAAGAATGCTTCGCATTCTCTATTCATGCGTCTTACAACGCAGTTTTCTATATGGCAAAAAAGGGGATGCTTCCGCATCCCCCCAAGAATCCCTTAAAACTAGTTTGTAATAACCTGTTCTGTTTCTTTTTCGAATACATGAATCTTATCAACATCGAAAGCAAATTTCACAGCATCGCCTGGCCTTGCTGTTGTACGGGAATCTACCCTTGCAGTAATCGGGAACTCAGCCAAATCGAAGTATAAGTAAACTTCTGCACCAAGTAATTCGTAAACTTTGATTGTGGAATCGAATACGCACTGCGCGGAGCTAACATATTCTTCAGAATCATATACATCTTCCGGACGGATACCAAAGGTTACTTTCTTTCCAGCATAACCGCCGTCAATCAGCTTTTTGGATTTTGCAGCAGGAAGAGGAATACTGCTTCCAGCAACCTTAAGACTTGCAACGTCGCCATTTACTTCTACAACAGCATCAAGGAAGTTCATCTGAGGAGATCCCATGAATCCGGCAACGAATAAGTTAGCGGGCTTCTCGTACAGATTCTGAGGTGTATCTACCTGCTGAACAACGCCGTCCTTCATAACTACGATTCTATCGCCAAGTGTCATAGCTTCTGTCTGGTCATGTGTTACGTAGATGATAGTTGTACCCAGTCTCTGGTGCAATTTTGCGATTTCGATACGCATCTGTACACGAAGTTTAGCATCCAAGTTGGAAAGGGGCTCATCCATAAGGAATACCTTAGGATTACGAACAATTGCACGCCCCATAGCAACACGCTGTCTCTGACCACCGGAAAGAGCCTTCGGCTTACGGTCAAGGAGAGCTGTCAGGTCAAGGATCTTAGCTGCTTCTTTTACCATCTTATCAATTTCATCCTTCGGAACTTTTCTTAATTTAAGTCCGAAAGCCATATTATCATATACGGACATATGAGGATACAA
>BLLU01000287.1 GCA_011959105.1 Lachnospiraceae bacterium
GGCACAAACTCTTAATATTCCGGCGGCATTAAGAGTTTGTGCCAAAACTACACCGGGAATATCACGCATGACAATGGCGCTCATACTGGATAGAGGGTGCAGATACATATTAACCATAAGCAGAATAAAACCAAGGAACGTATAAACCAGCGTTACGCATACTGGAAATATATAACTTTTTCCAGCAGCCGCAACCGCCAAAAGCGGCATTATGGCGAATGCGGTTAATATAGCAATTTCCATACATTTTTTTAGCAAGTAACAAAAACTGCTCCATTCAAATGTTATATAACCGGGAAGCATACCAAAAATCACAGACAATCCGGCTGTAAGCAACATAAAACAAATGGAATAAGACAGTACAATAATAAATTTACCAAAAAAATATTCCTCCTTGCTAATCGGTACAATCCACAACTGTTTAAGCATATCATTTTGGTTTTCATCATACATAAGCATAGTGGAAAATACCCCCAATACGACAGGAAGTATAATCCAAGGCGTGTAGCTGAAAGCAGTCCATTTATAAAATTGTATTGTATCTATGCCTGTCTCCCTAATACCTCTAAAATAAAAGATTGCAAGAAATGGCATGAGAAGAGCTGCTAGCAGCATTAACAGGATAAACTTTCTACGGCGCAGTTTTAGAAATTCTGTCTGTATCAATTTAAGCAATGCCTTCTCCCCCTGTAATTTTTTTGAAATAGTCCTCCAATGTGTCATTACATAATTGAGAACTGATAACAGCCACATCCTGCACCACAAGAGCCTTATTGACAGCCGCCATATCCAATGACGTATTATAAATCCGCAGGGAATGGTCATCCTGTACGGAATAATCTGTAACTCCGAATTGCCTTTCCAAAACAAGAGAAGTTTTCGGAATATCAGAAACTTGCAGAAGTATATATTTACTGTTTTTTCTTTTCAGTGTTTCCATGCTGTTTTCTTCCAGTAAGACACCGTGGTCAATAATGCCAATATCATCAGCCAACAATGCAATCTCGGACAGGATATGGCTGGAAATGAGGATTGTTTTCCCTCGCTCGGTACTCAAGTCTTTAATAAAATCTCTCACTTCTGCAATGCCGATAGGATCAAGACCATTCGTAGGCTCGTCTAAAATCAACAGCTCCGGATCATGCAAAATAGCATTTGCAATACCAAGACGCTGCTTCATTCCAAGAGAATATTTGCTGAACAGCTTTTTATCCCGGTAAGGGAGTCCGACAATATCCAAAGCATTTTTTACAGCATTGGGGGCAGCAGTGCCACGCAGCTTCGCAAATATTTCAAGGTTTTCCGTACCCGTCAGGTTTGGGTAGAAGCCGGGTGTTTCAATAATAGCCCCAATCCGGGGATATACCCGTTTTTCCCTTCCTTTGATATTTTGTCCGAACACATCTATTTCCCCAGAAGTAACAGGGGTTAATCCCAAAATCATTTTCATTATTGTGGTTTTGCCAGCTCCATTACGCCCTAGCAGTCCGTATATCCGCCCTTTTTCTACATGGATATTAACAGCATTGACCGCTGTCTGCTCACCATATTTTTTTGTTAACCGCTTTGTTTCAATCACATAGCTGCACATAATATTTCCTCACTTTCTTAATTATCGTGGCCTTTCTAAATCACATAGTTAT
>BLLU01000288.1 GCA_011959105.1 Lachnospiraceae bacterium
GGGGACTGGCATAGACAAAAATGCAGGTATGGCAAAATGGTACAACTGGACGATAGGCGGACAGAAGGCAGACGGAAGCGATGCTACGAATGAATTGTCTTATCTGCTTCTGGAAGCTGCGCTTGACACACATCTGCCACATCATACAGTGACAGTCCGTGTCCATAAAGATACACCGGAGCTACTCATGAAGAAAGCTCTGGAGGTCGTGCGTTCCGGGCTTGGAATGCCGGCTTTTATCGGAGACCAGAGTTATATGAACTTTTTTCTGGAGGATGGAACGATCACACAGGAAGAGGCCAGGGATTACTGCGCCACCGGATGTGTGGATGGCAATATACCGGGGCTTACAAGAACACAGGTGGCCTGCTTCTTCATTATTCCGCAGGCCATGGATATCTGTATGCATAATGGATATTGCCGATATACGCAGGAGATGGTCGGTATCGAGACGGGCGACGTGACGAATATGGAAACTTTCGAGGAATTTAAGAATGCAGTGTTTGTGCAGGTACGCTATCTGATGGGAATGGCAGCCGAGCGGGTGAATGTGGAGATGATCGCCGAGAGAGAGCTGTTCCCGGATGTATTCCGTTCGGCGCTGATGAAGGACGGTGTCGCTTCGGGTAAGGATATGTTTAACAGACGCTTTGCGTTTGAGAATGCCGGCCTGATCGGAGCTGTCGGAGGAGTGAATACCGGAGATGCCCTGATGGCCATCAAAAAGCTGGTGTATGATGAGAAGAAATATACTATGGCGCAGTTGATGGAGGCGCTGGATGCGGATTGGGACGGCTTTGATAAAATGCGTCAGGATTTTCTGGAAGCACCGAAATACGGGAATAATATAGACGAGGTAGATCGTCTGGTGGCGGAAGTTTATGAATTACATAATCAGGCCTGTCGCAGCTATCCAAGCGCTTACGGCGATACGATCAAGCCGAATGCCATTTCCATTTCGGCACACCTATGCAGACGGGATTTTTAATATCACTCCCATCTCAGAGGGGAAGTCCGTGACTGCCGTTATCTTTCATTTTACCTCGCTCCCTCATCTTGAGCAGATCGAGGAACAGGTTAAAACCGAAGCCTATGTAAAAGGCCATAAGGCAAAATATACTTTTCAGGATTTGATCGGAACCAGCGCTCCCATGAAGCAGGCCGTTAAACTGGCTGACCGCTTCGCGAAATATGATTCTAATGTACTGTTGCTTGGAAAAAGCGGTACAGGAAAAGAAATGTTTGCCCAGAGCATTCACAATGCCAGTTTGAGAAGCAGACAGGCCTTTGTGGCCTTAAACTGCGGCGCCATGCCACCAAATCTTCTGGAAAGTGAACTATTCGGTTATGTAGACGGCGCATTTACAGGCGCCTCCAGAAAAGGAAAAAAGGGATTATTTGAAATAGCAGACCAGGGTACGATCTTTTTAGATGAGATATCAGAAATGGATATGGAAGGCCAGCTGCGACTTCTCCGTGTTCTCGAAGAGCACGAAATCATGCGTATCGGCAGTGACCGTGTTGTTCCTGTCAATGTACGGGTCATTGCCGCCTGCAACAAGAATCTTGGGCAGCTTGTAGAAGAAGGCAGGTTCCGCGACGACCTGTTCTATCGTCTCAATGTGCTTACCATCCAGCTGCCCTCCCTGCATGAGCGCACAGAAGATATCCTTCCTCTATCCACTCATTTCCTGCAGTATTACAGCCGCAAATACAACAAACCCGTACATTTAAATCCGCTGTCTCAGGCTGCTCTTACAGCATACCACTGGCCGGGCAACATTCGCCAGCTGCGGAATTTCTGTGAGCGACTGGTGATCGTAGCTGATACCAATACACCTACAACAGCCTTTGTTGAAGAGCAGCTTCTGCTCTCCTATCCTGACAGCAGGGCAGCATTATCCGATATGCCGAAAACATCAGATAACACTGCCCTGGCTCAACGTTCAGAACCTGCTTTCAGCGCAGGTTCTATAGAAAATTTTTCCGGCAAAAATACCTGCCGGCAGATCCTGGCAGCCCTTGCACAGAGTCACGGGAACCGCGGACAGGCCGCCGCCCTTCTTGGCATAAGCACTTCCACGCTGTGGCGGA